>JAUVBI010000034.1 GCA_030591305.1 Pseudomonadota bacterium | reverse complement strand
CTGCAGGAAAAAAGTGCCCGCCGACTGGAAATACACTCCCGCCGTGACTCCTACTTCAAGCTGCTCACCCTGGTACAGGACCAACTCGGCTCTATTGCCTCCTTCCACTATATCTCGGTAATGGGCTTCACCGGGCGCGGTGAAATGAGCCCGGAAGAATTTACCGAAGGGCGCGCCTTCATGGGCAACGGAGACCACACTTTTTTTATGCGCTTAATGATTAACGAGATGTTCAATATTCGAAATGAGCCTGAGAGAATTCAGGATTTTTATTTCGGCACAGAAATCCGCAGGCGTCACACAGAAAACTACGTGCACACCTTCGAGAAACTCCTAAAGGCTGCCGTCGAAATAGATACCGATGAAATGATTTGCAACGCCCTGCTATACGGCTCTGCCAGTGGCACCCTCTTCCGGATGATTAAGTACGCCCAGGGTGGCGACCCCGTGGAATTAAAAATATTCGTGTAAGCCCCTGCGACTCATTTCGATGAGCCTATGCGCTCTGCTTGTCGAGGCTGCTAGCTAAAAAGAGAGTCGCCACTCAGGCCCTGGGTTTCCATAATGACACGAAGACGCCGAAGAGCTTCCACCTGAATCTGACGAACACGTTCACGGGTGAGACCTATTTCCCTGCCCACCTGCTCCAGGGTACTGCTCTCGTAGCCCCGCAGCCCAAACCGGCGCGACACCACCTCACACTGTTTGTCAGACAGTTCTTCCAGCCAGGCACTTATGCTGTCTTTGATATCGCTGTTTTGCAATAACAGGGAGGGGTCACAAACATGGCTATCGGCGATGGTATCCAAAATGACTTTGTCCGAATTTGGACCGACAGGTGTGTCCACTGAGGTAACGCGTTCATTGAGGCTCAGAAGCCGTTTTACATCACAGGCTGGCCTGTCCAGCAGATCGGCAATTTCGTCTGCAGTGGGTTCATGGTCAAGTTTCTGTGTCAACTCCCGGGCCGCCCGTAGATAGACATTTAACTCCTTTACCACGTGAATGGGCAGGCGAATTGTGCGCGTCTGATTCATGATGCCACGTTCTATAGTTTGGCGAATCCACCAGGTGGCGTAAGTAGAGAAACGAAATCCCCGCTCGGGATCGAATTTTTCCACCGCTCGCATTAAGCCCAGATTGCCCTCTTCTATCAGGTCGAGCAAGGTCAAACCGCGGTTAATATAACGTCTGGAAATTTTGACAACCAGACGCAAATTACTCTCGATCATACGTCGGCGGCTCGCTTCATCACCTTTTAATGCCAGGCGGGCGAAATGCTTTTCTTCATCTGCAGACAACAGTGGCGAATAGCCAATTTCATTTAAGTACAGCTGGGTGGCATCAAGTGATTTTTTTAAAGTTCTGGATGACTTTGCGAAATCGAATTTACGCTCTTCAGCATTTACACTGGGTGCAGTGGTAGGTTTATTGGAAGAGGATTGCGCAGCCTTGCGCTTCCCTGAATTCCGTTTCGGGGTGACGGTATTTATCCGTGCTTCCATGGCCATACCTCATCTCTTAAAATTTTTAATTATAGAGAGTACTTACATGTCGGCCAAACAGGCTAACCCAATCGCGAGGTTAATTACAAGTTTTTAAGGCAAGAGTTTTTGCGGGTCAACTGGCTTGCCTTCTTTACGAATTTCGAAATGAAGCTTCACCGTATCGGTGCCTGAGCTGCCTTTTTCTGCTATTTTTTGCCCCGCTTTGACCTGCTCACCCTCTCCCACCAGCAGCTTGTAGTTATGCCCATAGGCACTGAGGTATATTTCATTGTGCTTGACGATGAGCAGCTCTCCATAGCCCACAATGCCGGTGCCCGCATACACCACCTTGCCCGCCGCTACAGCAACAACGGCATCTCCGCGCTTACCGGATATATCGATGCCCTTATGAACACTGGACGAATAACCGCGTGTTACCTTTCCCACGGCAGGCCAGCGCCAGGAGGAAACCTTCACGTTAGCTGTGCTGAGAGAACTTGTGCGAATTGCAGTCTCACTGGCTTTTTTAGCCGTACTGCCGCTGCTGACGGGCCTGGGTGACGCTGTTGATTTCGTAGCTGTAGATTTTCCTGAGCTGGATTTAGCCGCAGTGGACCGGGTACTGGCGGGCGCTTTCTTTTTCAAATACAGCGTTTGACCGGGATAGATTGTATAGGGACTGGAAATCCTATTGGCAGCGGCGACGGTTCGATAGTCCAGGCCATAGCGCCAGGTAATCGAGTAAAGGGTATCGCCACGCTGCACCCGGTAGCTAGAGGGAGCAGAAGGCTTTGGCCGGATGTGGCGGTCCTCCACGGGCGCACGATAGCCACTACTGCAGCTGGCAAGCATGCACAGCATCAAGGTGGAAGTGAAAAGTCTGGATAACACAGGCCTCAACATGCACCTCTTAAATAGTCTACTGGGAATCGGCGCGAGTTACGCCCCATTTCAAGTCGATGAGCCACACAGCTGCAAACCCTAAAGCCATGAGCGCAACACAGAGCATGACCGTGGGGTCCATCCCGGTTTGCTCCAGATACTGTGAGGGGAATACGGGAATCTGCTGGGCCGGCTTAAGCTGCCCGTGGCTTCCAACGACCCAGGCCAGCACTTTCTTCCAGGGCCATACCACGACCAGTGAGCCGAACAGAAAACCGGTCAACAGGGCCATGGTGGCCGAGTGGGCGCGCTGTAACAGCCAGTGCAAAAAACGGGAAAAACACATCAGTCCGGCTGCGGCACCGCAGGCAAAAACCAATATAAAGAGAAGGTCAAAAGACTTCAGTGCTGTCAGTACAGTTGCATACATACCCAACAAAACCAGTATAAAGCTACCCGAAATCCCCGGTAGTATCATGGCGCAGATAGCGATAAAGCCCGACAAAAACACGCCGACAAGCCCGATATTCATCGTCACTACCGGCGACAGGGCAATCCACAGGGCAACCCCCACCCCAGCGACCAAACTCAGAATTCGCTGGGGCGTCCAGCTGCCAATTTGCCTCAATAAAACCAGGGCCGATGCCAGAACCAGGCCAAAAAAGAAGGCCCACAGCGGAACGGGATAGGCCTCCAGTAACCAGGACACCAGCCGCGCCAAGGTGAGAATGCTGGTGGCAATGCCCAGTAGTAATGCGGATAAAAACCCGCCATTCACATGGGCCCAGGCAGCCCGGATATCGCCCCGTAATAAAAGCTTCACGCATTCGATATCAAAGGAGCGAATGCTGTCCAGCAAAGTGTCGTAGATACCGGTAATAAACGCAACGGTGCCGCCGGAAACGCCTGGCACAATATCTGCCGCACCCATCAACATGCCCCGAATAAATACAGCAACAGGCGATATCATTCTACTTCACCGTGCCACTGCACAGGGGAACAAAGCGCACACCCTCTACAATTTTCGTTTCATAGCCCTCGTGGGTTCGGCTTATCAGTTGCAGGTGCTGGACTTCTCCGCCAACGGGAATAACCAGTCGACCGCCGGGCGCCAACTGGCGCAGTAATTCCTGTGGAATCTGTTCGGGGGCCGCTGTTGAAATAATACCGTCGTAGGGGCCTTTCTCCTCCCAGCCCATAATGCCATCGGCATGTTTGGTCTGGACGTTGCGCAGCTTCAGCTGACGCAAGCGCTGCTTTGCCTTGTATTGAAGTGGCCGGATGCGTTCGACGCTGTAGACATTCTCAACCAACTGGGCCAGTACTGCCGTTTGGTAACCCGAGCCAGTGCCAATCTCAAGGACATTTTCCAGAGGGCCGCCCGCCAATAATAATTCGGTCATGCGCGCTACGATATAAGGCTGGGAAAGGGTTTGTTGATGCCCTATGGGGAGGGCAGTATCCTCATAGGCGCGATGTGCCATGGCCTCATCCAGAAACAGGTGGCGCGGGGTTGTGCGGATAACGTCCAGCACCGCCGCGTTTTCAATGCCCTGGTCTAGCAAGCGCTGTATCAATCGTTCCCGTGTGCGCTGGGATGTCATGCCTATGCCTTTGAGCTTTACACTATTCACTACTGTCTGCATTCCCTCTTGTGTTCACTATGTTCATCTTTCACTTTCGGTCAGTGTATTGCACCAGTTCGGCCAGCACGGAAGTAGCATAACACCCTGTTCCCAGAGTGAAGTCCAGTTGCAGGCTGCCATCATCACAAAACTGCCAGGAAAAGTCATCCAGCAGGGCCCGGGCCGGACGATAGGCCAGTTCCAGCCCCATACGCTGCAGAAACAGGCCGATAGCGGCGCCGTCGGTCAGCGCTAATAAAGCACCCTGCTGCGCCACTCTTTTATCGGATGCCAGCTGGCGCCCCTTGCCCCACAAAGGTAGCGCAGGATGAATATCACCCCGCTCTGCCCGCCCCTGAATTTCATCATCCGCCAGCTCGCAGCTAAAAAGGCTGCGGGTGCCCTGCAGGGCACAGGCGTCTCCATTGAGAACGCGATTCCAGTTCGCATGCTCCACCCTGTCGGCTAACAAGGTATTGAAGATACAGGCCCGCAGGGCGGATAAATAGAGGCTGCGCCTGGCCCGCGAAATTTTCTGTCCACCGGTTTCCATCCACTCCCTGGCCTGGGCAAGCGTTGAGCCCTCACGGCCAAAACGCTGCTCGCCAAAATAGTTGGGGAAGCCCTCCGTTTTGACCCGCTCCAGTCGCTGGTGTAAATCGTCTTTGTCACCACGTAGCTCACGCAAGCGCAGCACAAAGCGGTTGGCCCTATGCACGCCGCGTTTGAGTTTGCGCAGATGCCGCCCTACCTGCAACACCCTGACATCACCACTGCGCTCCAGCTCTTGCCAATCGGGCTCCGGCCTACCGGCCATACGCACGCTAAACCACTGTTGGCTTACCGCGTTGCGGTCCTTCAGGCCACTCAGGCCAATATCGCGCTGCGCGATGCCACTCAAGCGTGATATCCGCTGCAGCAACTCCATGCTGTTGAGTTCGCGCTTTTCCAAATGCAGAAAGGCGTGCTCGCCCTCACCAGATAATTCAAACCCCAACTGCTCAAAAACCAGGAAATCCTCAGGGGAGTGACGCAGCAATGCAACGGCATTAGGTGTACCCGCAATCGCGGGCCAGGAAGGGGTCATTACTGTGCGTGTTCCAACAGCACCACCGCGTGGGCGGCAATACCCTCTCCGCGGCCGGTAAAACCCAGTTTCTCTGTGGTTGTTGCCTTTACATTTATCCGGTCCGGAGCAGCCTGCAGATCACTGGCCAGAATTGTTTTCATTGCGCTGATATGCGGGGCCATTTTGGGAGCCTGGGCGACAAGGGTTGAATCGAGATTACACAAACGCCAACCGCTGGCACACATTTTTTTGACGACATCACGCAGCAGGGTGCGACTGTCTATACCGGCATTGGCCGGGTCGGTGTCGGGGTAATGGTGACCGATATCCCCCTCCCCCATGGCACCCAGCAGCGCATCGCAAATGGCGTGAATCAAAACATCTCCATCGGAGTGGGCCAATAGCCGTCGATGATAGGGAATTCGCACACCACCCAGCACCATGTCTTCACCCCCGTCCATGTCCCCAAAGCGATGTACGTCGTAACCATGGCCTATGCGCATAGCCTAAATTCCCCTGTATGTTTCATTGTGAGCCGCTCCGATGCTGGGAAAGATAAAATTCCGCCAGGGGTAAATCCTGGGGCAGCGTGATCTTCAGGTTACTACTGGCGCCCGTTATTAACTGCACACTCTCTCCGGCCAACTCCATAGCCGAGGCCTCATCAGTCACGTCATAACCCTTTAATTTGGCACCTTCAAGGGCAGACCGCAAATTCCCCAGGCGAAACATTTGTGGTGTTTGTGCGCACCACAACCGCTCCCGGGGCAGGGTTTCGCGCACGCGATTGTCCCCACCCGAGCGTTTTACCGTATCGACCACAGGTGTTGCCAGAATACCGCCCACGTTTTCATCGATAACCGTTCGCATCAGGCTTGAAATATCCTGTGGAGAAACACAGGGTCGGGCTGCGTCGTGAACCAGCACCCAATCCCCAGGGGCCGCCAAAGGCTCCAGGGCCTTAAGCCCCGCCAGCACCGAATCACTGCGTTGCCTGCCCCCCTCAACCATCAGTACGCGCGCATTGTGCAGGCCCTGAAGTGCTGCAGCGTATGTATCATTCGGGCTGAGGGCAACGACCACCAACTCTATCAGGTCACAGTTCAAGAGTGCCGCCAGGCTGTGTTCAAGCACCGTGGCGCCCGCCAATGGCAGATATTGTTTCGGAATATCGGATGCCATGCGCGACCCAATACCCGCTGCAGGGATTACACCCCAACATTTGATCGACCGTGCGGACGATTCTGTCATGGTTGTTCCCGTGGGGGTTGGTTGGGTGCCAGCGTGTCTTTGTCGACAATCAGGTAAAATATTTCACCCTCCCGGATCAAACCCAGCTGCTCTCTGGCTCGCTGTTCAATTCCCTGGGTTCCACTCTGTAATTCCAGTACTTCGCGCTCAACAACGGCGTTGCGCTCGCGCAGCTGACGATTAATTTCAGTTTGCTCGTGCAGTTGTAATTCCAGGCGATGCTGCTCAGCCAGGCTGCCCTGAGCAAACCACAAACGATACTGCAGACCAGCCAGCAGTAACCCCAGCAACCCCAAAAGCCATAACAGTGGCTGCCCTTTAACGCGCAATTTCCACAAGGCCGCGGTAGGATGCCTTTCCAGCCAGTTGCGCTTCAATGCGCAGCAGGCGGTTATATTTTGCCACCCGGTCGGAACGGCACAGTGAGCCTGTCTTAATCTGGCCCGCAGCAGTCGCCACGGCCAAATCAGCTATGGTAGTGTCCTCTGTCTCACCTGAGCGATGAGAAATAACCGCAGTGTAGCCCGCCGCCTTTGCCATAGCGATAGCATCCAGAGTCTCAGACAAGGTGCCAATCTGGTTAAACTTTATGAGAATCGAATTGGCCACCCCCAACTCGATACCCTGTTTCAAAATACTGGTATTGGTGACAAAAAGATCATCTCCCACCAGCTGTATTTTATCGCCGGCTATATCTGTCAGGTATTTCCAGCCATCCCAGTCCGACTCATCCAAACCATCCTCTATAGAGAGGATAGGGTGTCGGGCCGCCAGATCTGCCAAATAGTCAGAGAAGCCCTCGGAGCTGAACTGCTTGCCCTCTCCCGCCAGGTCATAAACACCGTCTTTGTAAAATTCCGATGCCGCACAATCCAGAGCCAGGGTGATGTCGGTTCCCAACTTATACCCGGCTTTATCTACTGCCAGGGCAATAACTTCCAGAGCGGCCTCATTGGAGGGCAAGTTGGGTGCAAAGCCACCTTCATCGCCCACTGCGGTACTCATACCCTGGGCCGAAAGTACTTTCTTCAGACTGTGGAAAATTTCCGCCCCGGCGCGTAGAGCCTCGGCAAAAGTCGGTGCCCCTACCGGTTGCACCATAAACTCCTGAATGTCGACATTGTTGTCGGCGTGTTCACCGCCATTGATAATATTCATCATCGGCACGGGCATGGTGAACTCGCTGGTACCGTTGATATCGGCAATATGCTGATAGAGCGGCACCTTGCGATTTTGTGCAGCAGCTTTTGCCGCAGCAAGCGACACCGCCAGAATGGCGTTGGCCCCAAACTTTGCCTTGTTGTCAGTGCCGTCGGCTTCAATCATTGCACCATCCAGGGCCCGCTGATCTGCGGCATCACTGCCCAGCAGCAGGTCTTTGATTGGGCCGTTCACATTTGCGACAGCTTTTAAAACACCCTTGCCCAAATAGCGTGAAGTGTCTCCATCACGTAATTCCAGGGCTTCCCGTGAACCCGTAGAGGCCCCTGAGGGCGCGCAGGCAGCACCCACTTCACCAGATTTCAGGGTAACTTCGGCTTCAATGGTAGGGTTACCCCGGGAGTCCATTACTTCAAAGGCCTGAATATTCGCTATCGTGCTCATAGGGGGTACTCCGTCTACTTAAAACAGCTTATTGGATAATGAGAGGGGGCATATTTTTGACCAGATCGTCCACTGCCTTCATCTGTGCAAGAAAGGGCTCCAGTTGATCCAGTGGCAGAGCACTGGGGCCGTCACACCGTGCCTGGTCGGGGTTGGGATGACACTCCAAAAACAAGCCCGCAAGGCCCAACGCCATGCCGGAGCGGCCCAGTTCTGCCACCTGTGAGCGCCGCCCGCCGGAGGCGGAACCCAGGGGGTCACGGCACTGCAAGGCATGGGTTACATCGAAGATCAGTGGCACATTATTGCAGGCCTTTTTCATCAGGCCAAAACCCAGCATATCGACCACCAGATTGTCGTAGCCATAGTTACTGCCGCGCTCACACAACATCAGCCGGTCGTTACCACACTCAAGAAATTTTTCCACCACGTTGGCCATTTGTGAAGGGCTTAAAAACTGTGGCTTTTTAATATTGATGGCCGCACCAGTAGCCGCCATGGCCGCTACCAGGTCCGTTTGCCTGGCCAAAAAAGCAGGCAACTGAATAATATCGCAAACCTCGGCAGCGGGCGCAGCCTGCTCGGGCGTATGCACATCGGTAATCAGTGGTACATCGTAGGTCGATTTGACCTCGGCCAGAATAGACAGGCCCTCATCCAGTCCCGGCCCACGGAAAGAGTGGATAGAGGAGCGGTTGGCCTTGTCATAGGAAGCCTTGAACACCAGCGGAATATCCAGTTTCGCACATACCGCAACATAATGGCCGGCGACATCCAGCGCAAACTCTCTACTCTCCAGCACATTCACCCCACCCAGCAAAACAAAGGGTGCCGAGTTATCGATGGTGATATTTGCAACCGTCAGCGTTTTATCAGTCATTGTGTCAGTCGCCAGCTACAGCCTTTGAATGGGCCACCGCCGCCTGTATATAGCCGGTGAACAGCGGGTGTCCGCTGCGCGGATCGGAGGTGAATTCGGGATGAAACTGGCAGGCTACAAACCAGGGGTGGTCGGGTACTTCAACGATTTCCACCAGTGAACGATCGCCGGACCAACCCACGACCTCCATACCTTGTTCGCTCAGGGGCTCGATATAGTTGTTGTTGATTTCATAACGATGGCGATGGCGCTCGGAGATTGTCTCGCGCCCATAGAGTTCACGCACCTTGCTGCCTTCGCTCAAATGACAGGGCTGTGCCCCCAGGCGCATGGTGCCACCGATATCCGATGACTCGTCACGCTGTTCGGTGGAGCCATCCACATTCTGCCACTCGGTAATCAGGGCCACGATGGGGTGCGGTGTCGCCTTGTTCATCTCGGTGGAGTTGGCGTCTTTTAAGCCACACACATTTCTGGCGTACTCGACCATGGCGACGTGCATGCCCAGGCAAATACCGAGGTAGGGAATTTTATTCTCCCTGGCATATCGAACCGCCGTAATTTTTCCCTCTACGCCTCTATCGCCAAAGCCTCCGGGAACCAGAATCGCATCGACACCGGCCAGAACGCCCGTACCATTCGTTTCAATGTCCTCAGCATCGACATAGTCGACATTGACTTTGGTGCCAGTTCGCAGGCCCGCGTGTTTAACAGCTTCATTGAGAGACTTGTAGGCATCCAACAGGTCCATGTACTTGCCCACCATGGCAATACGTACTTCGGCGACAGGGGCGCTGAATTCCCATTCGATAACATCGTCCCACTCGGATAAATCAGCCGCGGGACAATCGATGCCAAAACGCTCGACGACAATTTCATCCAAACCCTTGGCATGTAGCATACCGGGAATACGGTAAATAGAATCGGCGTCGAGCAGAGGGATAACAGCCCGCTCTTCCACATTGGTAAACAGGGAGATTTTCTTACAGGCGCTATCACTGATCTCTACCGTGCAACGACACAGCAAAATGTCGGGCTGTAAACCAATGGAACGCAGCTCTTTAACCGAGTGCTGAGTGGGCTTGGTCTTGATTTCTCCGGCGGTGGCAATATAGGGCACCAGGGTTAAATGCATGAGCAGGGAACGGGTGGGGCCCATTTCAACACGCAGCTGACGGGTCGCTTCCAGGAAGGGTAGCCCCTCAATGTCACCGACCGTACCACCTATTTCTATGATGGCAACATCGGCCCCCTCTGCACCGGCAATGATACGACGCTTGATCTCATCGGTGATGTGGGGGATGACCTGAACCGTACCGCCCAGGTAATCACCGCGGCGTTCCTTTTTCAGGACGGTACTATATACCCGACCGGTGGTGAAATTATTCCGGCGCTGCATAATGGTGTGGGTAAAACGTTCGTAGTGGCCCAGGTCGAGGTCGGTCTCGGCACCATCCTCGGTAACAAACACCTCCCCGTGCTGGAAGGGGCTCATGGTACCCGGGTCGACATTGATGTAGGGGTCGAGTTTAAGCAGAGTCACCTTGATGCCACGCGCTTCGAGAATCGCAGCCAGTGAGGCGGCAGCGATGCCCTTGCCGAGAGATGAAACCACACCACCTGTGACGAAAACATAACGCGTCATGAAAAACCTTTACCTTGTACTAGTCGTTGTGGAGCCACTGTGTATAGGGCTGTCTTTCTAGACTCGCAAAACGTGCAAACAGTGAATTCCGGCGCTTAATTCTGCCGGGGGCTCACCAGTGCATATCCTGCGAAAAGATGGGAAATCAGCCTAACAGAAAGCCGGGGTTGGCTCAATCGAATGCGCAAGGTTTTCGCTGCCAGTAAAGCTGCCACAATCCATCGGGTAGAGCCGTTTCCTGCCGCAAACGACTGGACTCACACAGCCACAGACCACCCACAGCCAGCAATTCATCCCCCAGGTACAACAGGGGCACGCGTTCGCGCCACCAGGGAGGCACAGCGTGCTCCTGAAACAGCTTCTTCAAGCGCTGATGATAAGGGCTGCCCCTGGGACGGCAGCGCTCCCCACCGGCTCGCCAACGCAGCGCAAGACTGTCCTCGCTGGTCAAATCCAGGCCCGCCCCCTCAGCCTGGATTATTCCCACTTCACCCACCCCGGCTATTTTGCACACCTCACCGGGGTTTAGCACCAGGGGCTGCGAGGGGGTGACCCCACCCTCACTGCCTGGGAATTCGGGCAGTAGATAGACCCGGTTCTGGTAGCGTTGCAAAGCGAAGCTGCTGCAGGTCAACCGGGGGCTGGAGGTAGCCGCCCCCTCGCGCAATTGGCGCATAAACTCCTTAAGCAAGAGCTGGTCGGGCATGGGATACCCACCAGAACGCAACCAGCGGCGCAGTTTTATCATCCCGGCATCGACAGATACACTGTTCAGCTCTCTCTGCTCAATGCCCGGATCGCCCATGACACTGAACACCGTTTTGGGAACGGGCAGGCATTCATTTACCACCGTCTGGCTCACTGCGGCATGCTCGGCCGCCCGTGCTACGGTCTGGCGATAGCCGCCCCAGCGCTCCTCCAACAAGGGCAACACGGTCTGGCGCAGGTAATTTCTGTCCAGGGACGTATCGAGGTTTGAGGGATCCTGAATTGCGCTAAGTTGGTGAACAGCCAAATAATTCTGCAGCATACTCCGCTGCATTTTTAGCAGTGGCCGAATCAACTCTCCACCCCCCAGTTCCCGCCGCTGCGGCATAGCGGACAGGCCGATGAGCCCAGAGCCGCGCATCAAGCGCAGGAAAAAGGTCTCCACCTGGTCATCCAGATGGTGTCCCATAAATAGAACATCCCCGGCTTTAATCTCGGTTTCAAAGTGTTGGTAACGCGCCTGACGTGCCGCCGCTTCAGCGCCCTGCCCGGCATTCTCCACGGTGGCCCTGTGCACGATAATGGGAATATTCCAGCTGTGGCAGAGTGCTTCACAGTGCGCCTGCCAGGCATCGGCATCGTCCTGCATGCCATGATTTACATGCACGGCAACCAGGGGCGGCGTGTCGCCAGTTTGATTTGAGCGCCAGCATTGCAGCAGATGGAGCAACACCGTTGAATCCGGGCCGCCGCTGAAGGCCACACACCAACGCGCAGCATTCACCCTGGTGGTGAGCCAGGTATTAAGATTTGAGAAGTGTAGGGGCTGCTCGGCCACGGGGCCAGGGCTGTCCTTAGTTGCCGTACGACATAAGGCGCTGATAACGCTTGGCGAGCATATCTTCCACAGGTAGCTGCTGCAAACCCTCTACCTGCGCAATCAGGTGATCTTTAATGCGCTGGGCAATCAAGTCAACATCGCGGTGGGCGCCACCCATGGGCTCTTCAATGGTGGCATCCACGATACCCATATCCTCCAGAATTGAGGAAGTGACCCCCATAGCCTCCGCTGCAGCGGGTGCATTTTCTGTGCTCTTCCAGATAATATTGGCACAACCCTCGGGGGATATGACGAAATAGGTGGAATACTGCAGCATCGCCAAATGATCACCCACGCCAATACCCAGTGCACCACCCGAGCTACCCTCGCCGATAACAATGGAGACAATAGGTGTCGCCAGGCGGGACATAACCGCCAGATTCTGGGCGATGGACTCACTGATACCGCGCTCTTCCGAGTCGATTCCGGGGTAGGCACCGGGTGTATCTATCAGGGTAATAACAGGCAGTTTGAAGCGCTCTGCCATATTCATCAGGCGCAGCGCCTTGCGGTAACCCTCGGGTTTGGGCATGCCAAAATTTCGCATGACCTTGTCTTTTACCGCACGGCCTTTTTCCTGGCCAATAACCATAATCGGCTTACCATCAAGACGGGCAATACCACCGACAATGGCATTGTCATCGGCAAAGTGCCGGTCGCCGTGAAGCTCGTCAAATTCTGTGAATATTTTGGGGATGTAATCCATGGTATAGGGACGCAGCGGATGCCGGGCCACTTTTACAATATCCCAAGCACTCAGGTTGGAATAGACTTTCTCGGTGAGTTTCCTGCTCTTTTCCCGCAGCGTCTCAATCTCTGCACTGATATTAATATCGTTGTCAGAACCGACCAGTTGCAGCTCTTCAATCTTGACTTCCAGCTCGGCGATCGGCTGTTCAAAGTCCAGGTAATTCGGATTCATGCGGCTAACTTTTGCAGTTTAAGAGGGTGTACAGTGTACAAAATAAATGAGGCGTGCACCAATAGAACTATTTGCAACTGCGCACTATCCTCCCACCAGACTGATCATCACTCCCGCGGCAACCGCAGAACCAATAACACCGGCAACATTGGGTCCCATGGCGTGCATTAGCAGGAAGTTATGGGGGTTGGCCTCCAGGCCGACCTTATTACTGACCCGGGCGGCCATGGGCACAGCGGAAACCCCCGCCGAACCAATAAGAGGGTTAATAGGCGTACCACCCATTTTGTTCATCAACTTAGCAATTAAAACACCGCTGGCGGTGCCAATGGCAAAGGCGATAATGCCCAGCCCGAGAATACCCAGGGTATTCATGTCCAGGAATTTTGCTGCCACCAGTTTTGAACCCACCGACAAGCCGAGAAATATCGTGACTATATTGATCAGCGAACCCTGGGCAGCATCACTAAGGCGGTCTACCACACCACTCTCCTTCAACAAGTTGCCGAAACAGAACATACCCAGCAAGGGCGCCGCCGAGGGCAGCAGAAAAGCCACCAGCAACAGTAACACCAGCGGAAATACAATTTTCTCCCGGGTTGTAACCGGGCGCAGCTGCACCATTTCTATCTTGCGCTCGGCTTCGGTGGTAAGCGCGCGCATAATCGGTGGTTGTATCATGGGGACCAGTGCCATATAGGAATAGGCGGCAACCGCGATTGCCCCCAGCAGGTCTGGCGCCAGAATGCTGGACACATAAATAGCCGTGGGGCCATCGGCTCCACCTATGATGCCGATGGCAGCCGCGTCGGCGATTGTGAAGTCCATCATGCCGATAGACGTCAAATAGA
This sequence comes from Pseudomonadota bacterium, assembly GCA_030591305.1. The sequence continues at coordinate 4,145 of JAUVBI010000034.1, read as the reverse complement.
CCGCCCCAATCACCGTGGCAAAGATACCAAATTGGGCAGCGGCCCCCAAAAACAGGGTCTTGGGGTTGGCTAGCAGGGGGCCAAAATCTGTCATCGCCCCCACTCCCATAAATATCACCAGGGGAGCGACGCCACTGGCGATGGATACCGAGTAAAAAACATAGAGCATGCCATCATGAAAACCAGCGTCGTTCACTATTTGTGTCGCCAGCACCTTGGCCTGGGCGCCGCTGCTGGCATAAGCGGTCAGCAGTGCCTTGGCATCTTCAGTGACAGCGATACCCAGTGTCTTTGCCAGCTCGCTCAGCAAAACCGGATCCGCCCCCTGTACCGCGTTCTCAACCGCCGAATAGGCCAGGCCAGCACCGGGGATATTCGCCAGAATACCGCCAAAGCCGATGGGCACCAGTAACAGGGGCTCAAAACCCTTGCGGATAGCGAGAAACAGTAATAGTAAGCCGATGAGGATCATTATCCCCTGGCCCACATCCATCTGGGCCAGGCCAGAGTCATTCCACAGGCTTAGAAGATTGTCCATTATTTACTGAAGGTGAGCATGGTATCGCCCACAGCTACAGTATCTCCAACGGCAATATTGATGGAGCCCACAACACCGTCATGCGGGGACAGCACCTCTACCTCCATCTTCATGGCTTCCAGTATGGCAATAACCTGACCATCGAAAAGGGTGTCTCCCACGGCCACTTTGACCTGGAACACATTTCCCGCCAGGGGCGCTGGCAGAGGCTCACCGTCGGCATTGACGGCTGTCGGTGCCGGAGTGGCTACAGGGGCAGGGGCAGTAGTAGGCTGGATGGATGAAATATCACCCCCCTCCTCCACTTCAACCACATAGCTTTGTCCGTTGACCTTGACTGTGTAGATCTCTGTGCCGGCGGTATCTGTTGCAGCTGGTGTTGCAGCAGCAGAGGTGGCGGACACTGCATCAGCGGCCGTGGGAACCGGCTCGAAGGCATCAGGGTTATCCCGGTTCTGTAAAAACTTCAGGCCGATCTGGGGAAACAAGGAGTAGGTGAGTACATCATCTACCTCGCCCCCGCCGCTGGTCAGCTCAATATTTTTTTCAGCAGCCAGAGCCTTGAGCTCCTCGGTTAATACCGCCAATTCGGGGTCCAACAGATCTGCCGGCCTACAGGTGATGGGCTCGGCACCTTCCAGTACTCGCGCCTGTAGCTCGGTGTTAACCGGCGCTGGCGTAATGCCATATTCACCTTTTAAAATGCCCGCAGTCTCTTTGGTAATAGACTTGTAGCGCTCCCCGGTCAGGACATTAATTACCGACTGGGTACCGACAATCTGCGAGGTCGGTGTTACCAGGGGGATAAAACCCAGGTCTTCTCGCACCCGCGGAATTTCTGCCAACACTGCATCCATTTTGTCCGTTGCGCCCTGCTCCCTCAACTGGTTCTCCATGTTGGTAAGCATACCACCGGGCACCTGAGCCACCAGGATACGGGAATCGACACCGCGCAGTGAGCCCTCAAATTTGGCGTATTTCTTGCGCACTTCCCTGAAATAAGCGGCGATGTCTTCCAGCTTTTCAATATCCAGGCCGGTATCTCTATCGGTCTCCTGCAGCATCGCAACCACCGACTCCGTGGGTGAGTGGCCGTAGGTCATGGACATGGAGGAAATGGAGGTATCGATATTATCAATGCCCGCCTCTATGCACTTCAATGCGGTGGCCGTGGACAGACCGGTGGTGGCGTGGCATTGCATGTGGATGGGAATATCACAGGCCGCTTTCAAACGGGACACCAGCTCATACCCCACGTAGGGACGCAACAAGCCCGCCATATCCTTGATAGCGATGGAGTCGGCACCCATATCCTCAATACGCTTGCCCTGCTCTATCCAGGTATCCAGGTTGTGCACGGGGCTCAGAGTATAGGAGATGGTGCCCTGGGCGTGTTTACCCACATTTTTGACCGCCTGCAGGGCCACTTCAATATTGCGCATGTCGTTCATGGCGTCGAACACCCGAAATACATCCACACCATTATGTGCGGCCCGCTCTACGAATTTTTGTACTACATCATCGGCGTAATGCCGATAGCCCAATATATTTTGCCCACGAAACAACATCTGCTGCGGTGTTTTCGGCATGGCCTTCTTAAGTTCACGAATGCGCTCCCAGGGGTCCTCTCCCAGGTAGCGAATACAGGCATCAAAGGTCGCCCCGCCCCAGGACTCCAGGGACCAGAAGCCAATGTCATCAAGCTTCGCTGCTATAGGCAGCATATCGTCCAGGCGCAGACGCGTGGCGAACAGGGACTGGTGTGCATCGCGCAGTACCACATCGGTAATGCCCAATGGGCGTTTATTGTCTTCCATTGAAGCCGAACCTCATCTTATTTATTGCGAACTAACTACTGTGATTTTTTTCGATGCCGATGTATTGCAGCGCTGATTACTGCAACAAGCGTGGCATCTTCGGTGGCTGAACCCAATACCGCAGAGGGGGAGGGCTTCGTCGAAGGGCCGGCAATACCGGGCGTTTCCACGACGGGAAAATAGCGCGACAAAAGCCACGACATAAGCATAATCGCAAATACCAGTACACTCAAAAAAACCAGTACCGTACCCATGCCGAAAAGCATAAGCTCCACACCCTGATCTATGATAGTTCCCTGCATAGCACCGCTCTTTTTGACTAACTAATTGCCATCAGCGACTCAGCTACCTGCGCAGCACCGCCGTTCTATTGGCTCATCCTGAATCAGGATAACCTATAGAGCCTAATTCTGTTGCTATTATCGTTGTTCACGAGCGTATAATCATTGTTCATGAGCGTATAATACCGCTCCCGCTACTGCCAACACGCCCATCTATCACCATAGGAGGCCGATATGCGAATAATGCTGGCCCCCATGGAGGGGGTTGTAGACCATGCCATGCGCGAATTGCTCACCGGCCTGGGGGCAATCGACCGCTGTGTCACAGAGTTTCTGCGGGTAACTGACCGCCTGTTGCCCGCCCGTGTTTTTCGGCGAATCTGCCCGGAACTGAATCGCGGGGGGCAAACCACTTCCGGTGTGCCTGTGTATCTTCAATTGTTGGGCGGCAACCCCACCGTGGTGGCGGAAAATGCCGCCAGGGCCGCACAACTGGGCGCACCGGGTATAGATCTCAACTTTGGCTGCCCCGCCAGAAATGTAAACAACTCCGATGGCGGGTCGATAATCCTCAGGGAACCCGAACGGGTACATACCATTGTAGCCGCTGCCAGAGCCGCCCTGCCGGCATCCACCCCCCTGACGGTAAAAATCCGCATGGGCTATGAAAACCGGGACAATTTTCTCGATATTGTCCAGGGTATTGACGCTGCAGGAGCCACAGAACTCACCATCCACGCCCGCACAAAGCGCGATGGCTATCGCCCCCCCGCCTACTGGGAAGACATCGCCCGCGCTACAGAGCTTGTGAAGCTGCCCATTATTGCCAACGGTGAAATCTGGAGCCCCGCTGATGCATTACGTTGCCAAGAGGCAAGTAATTGCCCTGATTTAATGCTGGGAAGAGGTGCACTTTGCCGACCAGACCTACCACGTTTAATTCAGGCCGCCACTGCGGGTGACACCTTAACACCTCTGGTCTGGCCAGAAGTTCTCTCTTTGATTTGCAGATTTTACCAACTCAATCTGGCCCACTACGATGAGCACTGTGCAGCAAACCCGGTAAAACAGTGGCTGGTTTATCTGCGCAGCTACTATCACCCCGCCGCAATCTTGTTTGAGGACGTTAAGCGGCTACACTTGCCAGATGAGATATGGGTGGTATTAAAAAAAGCTGCGGACGAGCACGCCCATCAACATACAGATAATGCGCAACATAATCTCGTCGGCACCACCAGCGATGAAGCCAATCCAAAAAAACCAGACATGCATGTTATCCTGACCCCGGCTCGAGTGCACATACACGAAGATACAGAGAAGGCGAAAAAGCGATGTTGAATTCGTTAGAGAATGATTTTTCTAAAGGGTGGAGCCCATCCCAACGCATTTGCAAGCTTGCAAATGACCATAATAACTCGACTGCAGCAGTGGGCGCGGAACGCGCAATTCATTACACCGAGTTTTATAAAAAAGAAGCAAAAGAATTCACATCAGTGCAACTGACCAATG
>JAUVBI010000208.1 GCA_030591305.1 Pseudomonadota bacterium | reverse complement strand
GCGTTGCGTGCCTTTTTATGAAACTGATAAGGTGTGCTCATGGCAAAATTACTTATTATCGCGGACCGTGATAAGGGTTGCGTGGCAATACAACGGGGTCTTGAATTGGCTGGCAAGCTGGGTTGTAGTGTCGATGTGGTGGCCTTTTGCTATACATCGCTACGCCCGTTGAAGCTGAAAGCTGCGCAGCGTACCCTGGTAAAGAAACGACTGATGGCAGAGCGTGAGGCCCAAGTTCTGCAGCGTATTGACCAATACAAGTGCGCAGATCAAAAAGTGAGCCTGGTACTCGCCTGGGAAAAGGATATAGCGCCCTGGGTGGTCAAGCGGTGCAGCCGCCCCTATGAGGCGGTAGTAAAGACAGGACACCGCTCGGAGTCGTTTGCCTACACCTCCACAGACTGGCAGTTATTGCGGGAATGCCCCCGGCCGGTTCTTATTGTCGCCGACAAGAAGTGGCACAAAACCAAACCTGTTCTGGCCTCCGTGGACCTGGCCTCCAAAATCCCTGAGAAAATAGCCTTGAATCATGAGGTCATTATCAAAGCCAAGGTCTTCTCCAGTGCCCTGAAAACCGAGCTGCGTATTATTACAGCGATAGAAGTTCCCGCATTGCTTGCCGATCTCGATCTGGTGGACCCTGTAGCTTATGTGAGGGAGATAAAAGAAGAGATGAAACCTCGCATAAAAGAGCTAGCCGAGGCCCACGATCTTCCAGAGAGTCTTTTCAGGGTGAAGAAGGGCCCGGTCGCCAAGGTCATCAGTAGCGATGCGGCGAAACAGAGAGCGCAACTGGTTGTCATGGGTACGGTGGGCCGGCGAGGCATTACCGCCAGGCTGCTGGGTAACACTGCTGAGAGTGTTCTAAGGCATCTGCGAACAGATGTCCTGGCGATCAAACTGTGAGGTGACGGCGTAGCGGCCTTTAATCTGTTCTCTTCCTACCAATATGGCGCGTAGGGTCATGCGGTTGTCGTCTACGGCCATGTTGGAAAAAACTCCCCGACCCTATTATTACTCCCGTACTGACGCGGCGTGAAACAAAACGTCATCGACCCACGGCAGGAGAAATATTATGCACGAACTGGTGAAGCGAATTAACGAGCCCAAGCTCTGCTACGTATTTGCCAAAAATGCGATTAGCCGTGGGTACCCGGAACTTGCGATGCAGTCATACCGTCGCGCTGTCGATTTGCGTACGCAGCAGCATGAGACACACTCTGAAGCCGAGGAGGCTGCCATACGCGCTATTTATGCTTATGAGGAGGCATTGAGCTATCGTAAGGGGAAGAGAACCCGGGCAACAGGTACCTGGCAATTAGTGAGACGCAAGGGTGTGTTTACTGCCCTGACCCAGCGAATCGAATCGCGTACTACCCCGGATGTTATGCCCGTCCTGAAAGAACTCGGCATGGAAGATTACAGTTTTGCGGCAACGATGGAGGCCTACCCCCAGGCCTTTGGTGCGATTGCGGCATAAGATCCCTACCTTAGCCTGGCCCCTGTCATATTATGGGGGATCAACCGGGCTCTTTTTAGGCTTCTTAACCAGACCCCTGTAGGTAGTATCACCATTCGCCCGGCCCCACTGTGTGGAAGTGCCGGGCTTTTTTTTGTCTTCCGCACCACCGCTAGCTTAGTTTGTAAACGAAAGTATAATGGTTTCATAACGCTCCAGTATTTAAACGAGGCAGGTCAGGAAATATGTCCAACCCGATAAAAAAGCGCCTGGCCGACCTGGATGAAAACCTGTTTATGGCCCGAGAGTTAAGTTGGTTATCGTTTAATGCGCGCGTGTTACAGGAGGCGCGCGATGAAACCGTTCCAATCATTCAGCGATTGCGCTATCTCGGTATTTTTTCCAATAACCTCGACGAATTTTTCCGGGTGCGGGTGGCGGATGTCAGGCGGCTGATTGCTGTTGCCAGTTCATCCAACAAGCAGCAGTCAAAGGAATTGTTTGCCGCTATCCAGAAGCGCCTGGGGGAGCTTCAGAATGAATTTGACAAGGTCTATAGAGCGGTACTGAAGGGCCTGCAGGCCAAGCGTATTTATATGATATCTGAAGATCAGCTGGATCCGGGGCAGGCTCAGTTTGTACAAAATTATTTTACTCGCACTGTATTACCTGAACTCGAGCCAATTCTGCTGCAGGAATCAGTCGCTATTCCCACACTCATCGACGAGTCTATATATCTCGCCGTCGATATTAAATCTGGTGATAGTTATCACTACGCTGTTGTGGAAGTACCCACTGATCGCCTGGACCGTTTTGTTGAAATTCCGCGAAAAAAAGGACGCGGTGGAAAAGTCTTTATTGTACTGGACAACATTATTCGCGCCTGTCTGCCCCAGGTATTCAGGGCTGCTATCCAGATTGATGAGGCCAGTGCCTACTGCTTCAAGTTCTCAAGAGACGCCGAGTTGGAAATCGACGCGGGCATTAGCCAAAGCCTGATTGATAAAATGGCATCGAGTCTCAAGCAGCGGCGCAGGGCAGATGCAGTGCGCTTTGTTTATGACGGCACCATGCCGGAGCGTTTACTGGATTACCTGAGCGCGCGATTTGGCTATGGCAAGTACGACAGTCTTGTAGCAGGGGGGCGCTACCATAACTCCAAAGACTTTATGTCTTTTCCCAATGTGGGTCCCAAATATCTGGAGTTCAAGCCGCTGCCCACCATTCGTATTCCCAGGCTGGACAGTGGCACAAATATTTTTGATGCTATTAAAGAGCGGGATGTATTTTTGTATTATCCCTATCATCCCTTTGATTATGTTACCGATCTACTAAAGACTGCAGCCCTGGATCCCAGGGTCAACTCTATCAAAATCTGCCTGTATCGCGTGGCCAGCCACTCCCAGGTAATCGACTCCCTATTGAATGCGGTATTGAACGGCAAGCGAGTGACTGCTGTCGTAGAGCTGGCAGCGCGCTTTGATGAAGCGGCAAATATTGGTTGGGCACACAGGCTCACAGAGGGAGGTATCAAGGTCATATTTGGTATCCCCGGCCTCAAGGTGCACAGTAAAATTTTGTTAATTGAGAGGAAAGAGGGGAACTCTACCCGCTATTACAGCCATATCGGCACGGGAAATTTTAATGAAAAAACTGCCCAACTGTATACTGATTTCAGCTTGCTCAGCTATGATCAAAATATAGGAAAAGACATTTACAATGTATTTGACTTTTTACAATACAACTACAAGAGGCCCAGTTATCGCGTGCTTATGGTGTCACCCCACACGTGTCGCTCTGGCTTGCTCGACCTGATTGAGCAGGAAATTTTCAATGCAAGGGCGGGTTATCGCGCCTCTATGACGCTCAAATGTAATAACCTCGTCGATAAGCAAATGGCCATGAAACTGTACGAGGCCAGTGAGGCGGGAGTGGAAGTCAGGCTCATTATTCGCGGTATGTGTTCCCTGTTGCCGAGGGTGAAAGGGCTCTCTGAAAATATACAGGCCATAAGTATCGTGGACAGATACCTTGAGCACCCGCGGGTTTATGTTTTCTATAATCGCGGTAATCCCAGGTATTTGATAGGGTCTGCAGATCTGATGACCCGCAACCTCGATTATCGCGTGGAGGTTCTGTGCCCTATTTTTGACGAAGGGGCCCAGAAAGTGATTCAGGATACCCTGGACCAACAGTGGTATGACAACGTGAAGGCGCGAATACTGGACCAGAACCAGACCAATAAATTTGTTAAAAGTGAGAAGAGGGTTGCACGCATCCGCTCCCAGGAGACGATTCATCGTTACCTGCAGGAGGGGAAGCTACCGCGCTACCCGAAATCCAGAATGAATGTTCCCGCCAAACGGCGGCGCAAACTTAAATAATGTACACTCGTGCATTGTAGTAATACTTTCTATTTTTCTGTGGGGTAAGTTCCATGGCAGGTGCCAGCCTTCTCGTTTTACTCGATGATATTGCTGCGGTACTGGATGATGTGGCGGCGATGACCAAAGTCGCAGCCAAAAAGACCGCCGCGGTTTTGGGTGATGACCTCGCTGTAAACGCCGAGAAAGTGACTGGTGTGCGAGCCGACCGCGAATTGCCCGTGGTGTGGGCTGTCGCCAAGGGTTCTTTTCGCAATAAGTTAATACTGGTACCCGCAGCCCTGGCAATTTCCGCAGTCGCCAATTGGCTGATTACTCCGCTGTTGATGATGGGTGGTCTCTATCTTTGTTTCGAGGGTTTTGAATCACTTGCCCACAAACTTTTTCACAGCGATGAGGAAGAGGCGCATCTGGAGGAGTTGTCGGCAACCCTTGCGGATCCCGACAGCGACCTGCTTGAGTTTGAAAAGGAAAAAATAAAGGGCGCCATCAGGACCGATATGATTTTGTCCGGAGAAATTATTGTTATCACCCTGGGCATAGTGGCTGAGTCTAATTTTCTGAGTCAGGTTATAGTGGTTACCGGGATTGCATTTACCATGACAGCGGGTGTATATGGCCTGGTTGCAGGCATTGTTAAGCTTGATGATGCCGGTTTGTACCTCACCCAGAGTCAGGGGGAGGGTGTATGGCCTCGTTTTTTACGCTGGTTTGGCCTGCGCCTGCTGAACTTCGCACCACTGTTGATGAAGACGCTGACGATAGTGGGAACTGCTGCCATGTTTATGGTGGGTGGTGGCATACTGGTGCACGGTTTGCACCCTGTTCAGCTCGCCATCGAGGCATTTGCACTAAGTCTGGGGGGCATCAGTGTCGCCGGCGATGTATTGCAGGCAATCACACCGCTGTTGTCATCGACGTTATTCGGTGTTCTGGTAGGTGGTATGGCGGTTGGCTTGATGTTTCTGGTGCAGCGTGTGCGTGGGAACAATTAGGTGAGTTTGGCTATTTGTATCACGTGATGCTGTAAAGCAGCCAGCCCTGCAGGGAATAGTTGACGCCTATAAATTTTCCATGCCTGCACTGGCAGATTCTATTCGCATCCACATGCGGTCAACGGTAGAATAAACTCTTCATAGACAACGTGTATTTTTGATGAAGCGTTCCCACATATTAGCCTCCTACAGGCCGGTGATATTCACCGGTATATCGTTGCTGTTACTGCTCAGTGTATCCCGTTTTCTCATGGTCCTGTGGCAGTGGCCCCGGGTTAGCGCCGTGGACGGTGCTGCTTTTGTCGCCATACAGGGTGTGCGCTTCGACTTTATTCTGGTGTGCGCCCTGTTACTGGTGCCCGCGCTTCTCAGCCCTTTTTTATCCGGCAGTGCTCGCTGGTTGGTAGCCCTGAAAGCCTATCTGCTGAGCATATTTTTACTGATACTGTTTATGGAGTCCGCGACACCCCCCTTTATCCAGGAGTATGACCAGCGGCCTAATATTTTATTTGTCGAGTATCTTAAATATCCTGCCGAAGTGAGCAGAATGTTGTGGCAGGGCTATAAGCTTGAAATTTTATCATCAACAGTTCTTCTGTTATTGTTTGGTTTTTTGTTTCATCGTGCCCTGTCATTCCGGGTTTTGCCTGGCCCACGCCAGGGTCTGGTGCCTATGCTGTTCTCCAGTTTCCTGGTGTTGCTCCTGTGTGCCATGGGCATACGCTCTTCCCTTGGCCATCG
>JAUVBI010000244.1 GCA_030591305.1 Pseudomonadota bacterium | reverse complement strand
CTGCTTTGGCAACCTCGGCAGCGGCCCGGGCCATCACCGCTTTTTGCCGCCGGTCATCCAACTGTACCAGCAGGCTCCCGGCGCTCACCAGAGTGCCCTCGGGGATTGGCTGTGCAATGATAATTTCATTGGCCGTGGCTTTGTGAATAACGCGGTCGCGCTCCAAGGTGCCCAGGGCCTCCTCGGTGCTGTCGCTCGCGCAAGCAGACAGAAGTAGAGTGCTTACGAATATCGCTGCCAGTCGCATAGATGAATCCCCCTTTGTAAGGTAGTGTCCAGTGTACGTTATCTACTGTAGAGCACTACTATTAAGGCAGGATTATCCGTGAGCGCTAGATGCCGGGAGTCAGGGTTTTTGACTGTCTGCGCGGTACAAAGCCCGCGGCCGAATCAGACAGCTGTCCTTGCTGAATTCCAGGTAGTGGGCGATATAACCGTACACCCTTGCCATGGCAAACATGGCGGTGAAATAGTGGGTGGGAATACCCAGGCTGTGAAATACAGCACCCTTGTAAAACTCTACGTTGGCCCAGATCTCTTTGCCCTTGTCAGCGAAGGCGACCTGGCAGGCTTCTTCCACCGCAACCAGTGTTGCCAGAAGCTCTTTGCTTTGCTCATCCTGGCACAGTTCCACGGCCATGGGCTTGAGGATTTTTGCCCTGGGGTCTACCGTGCGGTATTCCCGATGGCCCATACCCATGATCTTTTGCTTATTGGCCAGTGCATTTTTCACCCAGACCTCGGCTTTGTCTGCGCTGCCAATCTCCATGGCCATTTCCAGTGCGGCCTGGTCGGCGCCACCGTGCAGCTTGCCAAACAGTGTGCCAATGGACGCAGAAATACAGGATTGTATGGGTGCCAGGGTGGAGGCGCAGACTCGGCCGGCAAAAGTGCCGCAATTAAAGCTGTGCTCAATTTGCAGGATCTGGGCGGTATCCAGCATTCGTACATGATTTTTGCTGGGAGTTTCACCGTTAAACATGGTTAGGAAGCTTTCGTGGAAGCTGGCGCCCTCTATTGGAGCGATCAGGTTTTTGCCCTGTTCAAGGCGATAATGAGCGGCGATCAGGCCGGGAATTTTTGCCGCCATAGTCAGGCCGCGTACGGCGTCCAATTCGAGGTCCATGGCTGAGCTGTCGGGCAGGGTGAGCAGGGGCATCATGCCCTGTAACATCAGCATGGGGTGGAGATCCCTGGGAATTTGCTTCAGCAGCGCTACTTCATTGTCGGAAAGCGTACTGTTCTTGCTCATAAAGCTGGCCAGTTGGCTTTCGCGTTGTGGGTCGGGCCAGCAACCAAACAGAACCATCCATACCACCTGTAAAAAGGGTTTATCGGCCAGCTCTGTCACATCTATGCCGCGGTAACTCAGTAGCCCCGCCTCCCCATCAACATCGGAGATGGCCGTCTCGCCGACGACGATGCCGGACAGGTCTTTTGAAAAAATGGTTTCTGCTGTGCTCATCGCTTGTACTCTTTTGGTAATTTTTGGCATTATACGAAGCTTTAAAAAATTAGTAGAGTTAATTATTCTAATAACTATATAAGGAGAACTGATTTGAGGTTGGAGAACAGTGAGTTGCGGGCCTTTCGGGCTGTGATTGAGGAGAGTGGTTTTAAGCGAGCGGCCCAGTCCCTGCATATCAGCCAGTCGGCGGTGAGCCAGGCGGTGGCGAATCTGGAGGGAAAGCTGGATACGCCACTGATTGTGCGGGGCAAGGAGCTAAAATTGACCGCTGCAGGCAAGCGGTTATTTGATCATGCGGTAGAAGTATTTCGGGATGAGCAGCAGGCGCTGGAGGACATACTGCAGCTGAAAGAAGGTAAGACGGAAACCTTGAGCCTGGCCATGAGTGCTTCCATAAACCGCTTTTATGGCCCGGAGTTAATAAGTGCTTACTACTCGTTAAACCCAAAAAGTTCAATGAAAATAGCCGAAATGCCCAGCAGAAGCATTATATACGCAGTACTGTCGGGCAATGCGGAACTGGGCCTGGGGCCCTTTCAAAAACATATGCCAGCCTTCGACACGGTAGCCCTGTACAACGACTCGCGCCATCTGGTTGTCAGCCCAAAACACCCAGATTATCAGGCTATGATTGCCGGTGATAAAATGGCCCTCAAACGCACGGCTCTTATCGCCTCCGCCCTGGATAACCCCGATATGCGTCCCTCCATCCAGCGAATACGCGACCAATTCAGTACGGTTTGGGAGGTGAGTAGCCTGTCTTTGCGAGTAAATATGGTGGCCCAGGGCATGGGAGTGACATTTTTTGATCGAAAACTTTTACAGGAACACCCTCTCTGTCAAGATTTCCGCATCATGGACGATGTATCCTTCGGGCGCATCGACAGACAGGTGGGTTTGTATTTTCGCTCTGGCAAAAACCTCAGCGGTAGCGCCCGGCAATTTATTACCCTGTGTAAACGCTATTGGAAGCTGGAGGAATGACCGTGAGTCTGCGCGACACCAACCTGGATAAATTACAAGCGCTGGAATTCGATGTGCTTATTGTGGGTGGCGGTATCAACGGTGCGGTATCTGCTGCCGCCCTGGCCGCCAGAGGCGTTCGGGTCGCGCTTATCGATAAGGGGGATTTCTCCAGCGGCGTGAGCTCCAACTCCTCCAACCTGGCCTGGGGTGGCATTAAGTATCTGGAAAGCCATGAGTACCTGCTGGTAAATAAACTGTGCAAATCCCGCAATCATTTGATGAAGCATTATCCTTCCACCGTTAAGGAGATTCGATTTTTCACCAGTATTGCCCGCGGCTTTCGCTTCCCGGTTTTTTTCGTGTTTTTGGGCAGCGTCCTCTATTGGTTGATTGGGCGCTGTGTTACCCAGGCCCCTCGCTATGTGTCGGCGAAATCACTGGAGAAAAACGAACCCGTTATCAATACCAGCAACGTGGCGGGAGGCCTGGAGTATTCAGATTGCTATCTTTATGATAATGACGCCCGTTTTGTTTTTAATTTTATTCGCGCCAGCTTGAACTACGGCTGTATCGCCGTTAACTATGTGGAGTCTACCTCGGCAAAACGCGAAGGTGGAAAGTGGCTGACAACCGCCCGGAATGTGATCAGTGGAGAGACCTTTACGATTCGCTCCAGCGCGATTGTGAACGCCTGCGGCCCCTACGTGGATGAAGTGAACAAGCTGTCGGGTGAGGAGACCGAGTACCATCATCTATTTTCGAAGGGCATTCATTTAATAGTCGACCAGATTACCGACAACCGCCGCGTGCTCACTTTTTTCGCTAGCGACGGACGTCTGTTTTTCCTGATTCCCATGGGCCCAAAAACCTGTATTGGTACAACAGATACGCAGGTAGATTCCCCGGCCGTAACCGTTACCGATGAAGACCGGGATTTCGTGCTCAGCAACGCCAATGCACTGCTGGATTTGGAAAAACCACTTACCCGGCAGGATATTATTGCCGAACGAGTGGGGGTGCGGCCATTGGCCCGTAAAGGCAGAGGAGGGGTCGCAGACTGGGTTGAGCTGTCCCGCAAGCACGAGATAGAAGTGAATGAAACAGATAATTACATGAGCATATTTGGCGGCAAACTCACGGATTGCCTCAATGTCGGGAACGAGGTGGCGGATCATATCGCCGGCCTGGGAATACCAGTGCCCTACCCGAACAGGAAGTGGTATGGCGAGCCGGGCAAGGAGTCGCGAGAAGAGTTTATGATGCAGGCCCAGTTGATGCGCCTGGACGACTTCACTGACGCGAGTTCATCCGAACCCTTATCTGAGCGTTTCTGGCGTCGTTACGGCGAAGCGGCCTTTGGTCTGCTGGAACGTATCCGGGAAGATGAAAGCTGTGCCAACCTGCTGATAAAGGCGGCGGAATATACCCGCTGTGAAATCGAACTGGCCGCCCGGCGCGAGATGATCGTCAAGCTGGAAGACTTTATGCGCAGGCGCTCAAAGATTGAATTGGTAGTCCGCTGGGAAGACATTATAGCGGCTCCCGGCTTGAAAGAGGCCAGCGAGATATTGTTTGGCGAGCAAGCAGAGGAACGATGGCGGGAGTATGTTGAGTCCAGAACTGTTTAGTCGGCATTTAAAGTTGTAGATTATGTAATTACTCAGGCGGAGTGGTGTCTGTTTCCAGTTTTCTTATCAAGACCGTCTACCGCAGGGACGCGGTAGCCGAGGCCCCATGGATGGGTTCACGCAGTGTCTTGATAAGGAAACTGGAAACGGGCACTACGGCTTACTTACAAATCAACCCTTTCAATATGGCTGAACAATCTGCCACATCCATATACTTCGGTACCGGATAGCCGTTACCCTCTTTACAGGCATCCGCTGCCAGCTTAGCAATATCGCCGGGCTTAATTTGCTCAAAGCCCCGTGGAATACCCACTCGATCATTGAGCTCAACGACCATGTCGATAAGTT
>JAUVBI010000020.1 GCA_030591305.1 Pseudomonadota bacterium | reverse complement strand
ATGGCGCTTTTCATATTGAAAGTACCCATGCCGTATATCCACTCATTATCTACCAGAGTGCCCTTGCACTGGTAACCCAGGCCCCGGTGAGCCTGTTCAGGGCCAAATGAAGTGTCCAGGTGGCCGTTAAACATTAATGATTTGCCGCCACCTTGCCCCTGCAGGCGCCCCACTGCGTTATAGCGTTCATCGCCTATGGGCTGGAGTACTGAATCGAAGTTTGCACCTTGCAGGACTTCATTAACAGCACGGGCGCAATCCCCTTCATAGCCTGTAGGGCTGGGGATGTCGACAAGATCCATGACCAGCTTTACCAGTCTGTCCCGATCGATGAGGTCTATGGCTTTTTGAACCAGTTGTGGGTTTGCAGTATTCATTTTACGTCTCCAGCTCCTTTGTTTGCTGAATAGTTAAAGAACAGGTGTTACGAGACAGCCCAGCCCTTCCACATGACATTCCATCACGTCCCCAGACTTCATCCACACGGGCTCCTTCATGCCGGAAATAACGCCTGGAGGGCTACCTGTTGTGATGACATCGCCTGGCTCAAGAGTCATTTGTGACCACCAGGAAACCAGTTCGGCGATGTTGTAGTGGGTGGCATTGGTGTTGGATTTTTGGCGCATCTCACCGTTGAGGTACATTTCCATACCGAGATTATTTGGGTCTTGCAACTCGTCCAGGGTTACCAGCCAGGGACCAAAAGGGCAGGAACCGTCAAAGCTCTTGCCCATAAGGATAACGTTATTGGCGTGTTCACGGGCCTGTATGTCACGGGCGGAAACGTCATTGAAAATCATCAGCCCGGCCACATAATCCATCGCTTCTTCGACAGTGGCATTTTTACAGGTTTTGCCAATGACAATACCCACCTCAATCTCATAGTCCAGTTGTTCTGTGAAGCGTGGAATTTCAATGCCTACGCCAGAGCCAACGATGCAGGAAGGCGCTTCCAGGAAGCCCGTGGGGTGTTCGAAGTGAAATTTATCCCAGCCGTGATCCTTCCACTCCTCAGCCTCCCAGCCCTCCAACTCACTCAGATGAGCGTCAAAGTTGCAGGAGGTGTGGATAATTTTCCCAGGACGTACGGGAGACTGCAGTTCAACCTCTTCTGCACTGTAGGTATGCTGGCTACCGGCGGAAGCGACGGTCTCCTGTATTTTTTGCAGGGCAGCTGCACCACCTTCAAGAATTTTGACCATGGTATTTGGTGTCGACGCTTCAGCTGCTACGAGGTCTAGATACTTTCCGTCTCGATATACGCCCACCGTTCTGGTGTCGGTGGCCTTGATGATAAAAGTAGAAAGCTTCATGCTCTGGTTCCTCGAGTAGATTTCGACGGTGGTGGACAATCTAAGCGGTAGATTGTAGTTCTAAATGATAGTTTTCACCCGCAATAATTGCATTGCCCGCGAACGTGTAAAAGGTTGACTCTGCGCGCATCAGGTTCAATACTCTGCCTTTATTTATCAAACAACGGCTCAGGATAATAAATGGTTGGCAGCACCTCCAGACCCTCTGTAGAAGGCGACATGCTGGTTGATACCGTGCGTCGGGCCCATGTTAACGTGGGAACGGAGCAGCGGGGTAAACCCATACAGAATTTTTCATGCCGTGAATTGCCCCTGGGCAAGTTGGAGCTGTTTGATATTTGCATTGACCCTATTGCCATATATCGTCGCATGGAGGATATAGACAAGGACTCGAATGATGATTTTTTGCTGGCCACCCAGGTGGAGGGCTCAGTTATTGTTAAACAGGGAGAGCTCGAGTTCACGCAACACCCAGGAAGTCTGGCCATCATGTCAGCAGGTGAACCCTATACGATAATTCATACACAGCAGAGCCGCAGGCTGGTTTTGCATATACCTAACGAGGTCTATAAAGAGCGGGTTCAGGCGCATCAGGGGCAGCGAACATTTCACCCCCGGTCTATGCCGGCGTGTGGGGTCGCAACAATTGTGCATGTAATGCTCAAATCCTTGGCGTTTGAGGCAGACAAGCTTGCTATCACCGAGCAATATACGCTGGCTGAGTGCCTGTTAGAACTCACGGCTACTATGCTTCGCTCTGAGGTTGACCAGGATTACGAGCAGCAGCACGCCAAGCAATCGGCACTTTTCCGCCGAATTCTCGAGTTTATGGAGGCAAACTTTGTCGATTGTGAGCTGACACCGGAGAAAATCGCTGTTGCCAACGGTATTTCAATTCGCTATTTGCACAGTTTGTTCCACCAGGCAGGAGTAACGGTCTCTAAATGGATATGGGAACGTCGCCTCAAGGCGACCAGGGAGGATCTACTGGATCCTGCTATTAGCCATATGCGGGTTAGTGAGATCGCTTATCGCAGGGGCTTTAACGATCCGGCACATTTCAGTCGTGCCTTTAAAACCCGCTTTGATATTTCACCCAGTAAGCTTCGTCAGCTTGTTCAGGACCAGGCCGACAAGCCTGCCTGAAAAGCACGCACCCCGAGTCAACTATTGATGCAGTAAGAAGCAAGACATGCCTCTAGCTCCGATCTATGATTCCCTCTTGATTCTATCGTTATCGTGGAGCCGTTCGGGCACCATTTTCACTTTTTTGGAGAAATAGCAAGCCGTGCAAGAAATAAGCAGAGTTTGTGTCGTTGGTGCCGGCGCTATTGGCAGTTTGCTGGTAGGCCATATTGGCGCCTTGCCCGGGATTACCATGACCGTTTTGGTACGCCGTGAGGAGCACGCCCGGGAGTTGAATGAAAAAGGCTTGCGGGTCACCGGAAAATCTGACGTGCACGCCCGTGTTCTGGCATCTACAAACCCGGCTGACCTGGGTGATGTCGACCTGGTAATTATCGCCACCAAGACGATAGCGGTTGAAGCCAGCGTGACCAAATTCAAGGGCTGTTTCCCCAATGCCATGGTTATGATGATACAAAATGGTATGGGCTGTGAACGCCTGGTGAGGGAATTGGGTGACTGGCCTATTATTGCTGGCCTGACTTTTATGTCCGGGGTTAGAAAATCAGACATTCACGTTGATTATGAACTGGACACCCCCACCTGGATAGGCCCCTGGGATGTTGAAGTCGACAATCCCGGTTACGGCTGTATCAAGCAGGTAGAGGAACTCATTAATCGCTCGGGGCTGATATGTGAAGCCTATGAGGATTTACGCCCGGTGCAGTGGTCAAAACTGATTTTCAATTCAGCTGTGAATGCAATCGGAGCGGTGACAGATACGCCCCACGTGCCATTTTATGCCGACACCGAAGAGCTTTCAGATCTTGGTAATCTCGTACGAAATATGATGGAGGAGGGCGTTGCGATTGCCCGGGCGCAGGGCATTGAGCTCAGCAGCGACCCCTGGGCCATGAATTGCAAGGCGGTCACCCAGGGCGGAAGTCACGGCAGTGATGTATACGCTCATATTACCTCCATGCTGGATGATGTACGCCATAAAAATTATACCGAAGTGGACTGGATTACAGGCTCTATTGTTCGCGCTGCCCACAGCGTTGGTGTGCCCGCTCCTTATCATGAAACACTGTATCGCCTGGTGAAGGGGATCGAAAAAGGCTGGTCTCTAAAGCCGGGCGAGCACTAGAGCTCAAAAACACAAAATTATTTATGATTAGGGTGACGTTTACACTGTCGCTTTCCAGGAGAGTTATATGAAGGTTTGTATTATCGGTTGTGGCGCTATAGGCAGCCTGTTTGCGGCACATCTGGGCCGGCTTGAGGATGTTGAAGTCTGGGCCTATGACCCCTATGAGGCGCACGTGGATGCCATTAATAAAAATGGCTTACGCCTGACCGGTGAAAGTGATTTCGTCGTAAAAATTAATGCGCGCAGCAATGCCGCTGATATTCCTCCCTGTGAGTACGGGATTATCGCTTCCAAAACCCTGCACACCCGAGCCGCCATGGAGTCTGTGGCTCATATCTTTGTTGATGGCGCTGTCTGCTCCGTACAAAATGGTGTTGGCAGTGAAGAGATTGTTGCCGAGTATGTACCCCGGGTGATTATGGGTACAACATTTCCCGCGGGGCATATAATCGAGCCGGGAGTATGCAACCAGGACACCAAAGGGTTGACCACTATTGGCCCCTTTGATGGCAAGCCTGCTACACAGGAAGAATGTGACCGTCTTGCTGAGGCGTTAAGCCGAGGTGGTCACGAGACAGAATCTCTGGCTGATCCCCGGGGAGCCATGTGGACCAAGGTTATATTTAACTGTGCATCCAACGGTCTTGCCGCGCTTACTCGTCTGCCCCACGGAATTAACTGTGAGCAGGTTCGCGACCTGATGAGCGCCGTGGCACAAGAAGGTGTGGCAGTGGCGGACGCTCTGGGTGTGGTTCTTGAAAAAGACCCAGAGGAGATGATTGACTACGGCAAAAGAGTTGCCTATCTGCACAAACCCAGCATGCTACAAGATGTAGAGGCCAGACGTATTACAGAAATCGACAGCATTAATGGCGGAGTTGCCACAATAGGGGAGGGCCTGGGTGTACCCTGTCCTATCAACAGGGCAATATCTGATATGGTAAAAGCTTTAGAATTTAGTTGGACATTGGAGAAATAAACTATGAATACAGCACACGGTAATGATGCTCAGGATTATGTAAATCGTTTTCGCCCCAGTCAGACGGAGATTGACAGGCGCTACAGCAATACACGGGCTGCAATGGAGCAACACGGCCTCGATGCCCTGATTATCAGTGGCAGCGAATACAGTGGTTTTGAAGGGGCAATTCGCTATATGGCGGGCTTTCATATACTGCACCGCTACTCCTATGTCGTGATCACTGCAAACGCTGACCCTGTTGTAATTTTTCCCAAGGAGGCAACCTGGGTGGGCGACCACAGCGCAACATTTTTGAAAAACCGCGAATTACCCTTGCATTGTGGCGAGTGGATGGCCGACTACCTGAAAGGAAAGGGTGCGAAAAAGGTCGGTATTTATGGCCTGGAATACATCATGAACGTTCGTGATTACAAGGCTGTAGCTGCCGGTGGCTTTGAACTGGTAGATTTTGATATTCCCTTCGATTACTCCCGCGCGCAAAAATCCGATGAAGAGATAGCCTCTGTGCGCCATTCGATGGCCATTAACAAGCAGGGTGTTCTCGATGTGATCAAGGCTTATGCGCCGGGTAAAACTGAAGCTGAATTAATGGGTGTGGCAGAAAATACATTTTCTCGGGCCGGCTGTGCTAGAAATACCATGGATATGGTGCAGATGGGCTCCAATGGTTCACTGCTTCCGCAGATGGTTTTTCCCACCAATCGTCCGCTTAAGGATAGTGACGGCATGGTGTACGGACTTGAAATATCTGGAGAGGGTGGTCATTGGGTAGAGTACTCGCGCCCACTGATGCCCAACGGTATGGATGAGATTACCCAGGACATGATGGATGCGCATCAGGAGTTTCATGTGCTGGTACGGGAAAACATGAAGGCGGGTCGCACTGCGGCGGAAGTACATAAAGTGTGTATGACGCCCTTTGTTGATAGAGGCTACCGTTCAGGCCATGTTTGTGGGCACAGTATTGGTATGACCATGATTGAAATGCCGCGTATTGGAGAAGGTTTTGATTTTGTCCTGCCGGAAAACATGATTTGTTCTATGCACCCTCATGTTATGAACGAGGAGCGTACTCATTCCCTGTATTTTCAGGAAACCTATAGGGTAACGGCTGAGGGTGGTGAGCCACTGTCAGGTACTGCTATCAAGTCCTATGATGGTACAGAGACAGAGCTAGCGGCAATATAAGCTTTTAATCGATACGGTTAAATCGGTTCCAAAATAATGGGTCTGCCTCTGGCATAGAGTCACCGCCTGCTTCCAGCTCAGTGACAATATAGGCAATAGATGGTCCGGCCAGCGTTTTGTATATAGAGCTGGTGAGTGTTAATGCCTTGGATCCGGGCCATGCGGTAGGTAGTAGCTCGTCGGGTAGGGGTGTGTCGTGAAGTAATATTCTGCGGTAGTCGTGAATGAGCAAGGTGCGGGCAATATAGGCCGTTTCAGGTGAGAGTAACTGTCTGCGTTGCGACCACTTCAGCAAGGGTTGATAGTGTTTTAGGAAATCCTTGTAAGCCTGGCCAACGTGTTCCAACTGCCAGCTGTCATGGACAAGTTTACGTTCCAGTTGGTTTGACGATAGTGGTGAGGTGTTGGCGTTAAATATAATTACCTTATCAGTGACATCAAATTCTTCCATTGTCTCTCGTAGAGCGTGGCCACTGTCTCCTGGTTTGGCAAAGGTGCCAGGCGCTATTGCCCTGTAGCCCTGCCATTGCAGACTGCGCTTAAATTTATCACGATTCTTTTCTGGTATGTTTTGCGGTATTAAAATTTGCCAATGCCCCGGCCATTTGCTGTCTTCCAGAGCGTAAATTCGCCTGGCTGCACGTTGATATTCGTGGGCTCCATAATTGGTAAATTGGTAATAACTACGACGGCCAACCCGCTCAGATTCTAGCCAACCCTCCTTTACCAAGCGAAATACGGAAGTTCGCACCAGTCGCTCGTTAATGCCAAGGGGCGCCATTGCTTTAATAAGACTGCCCAGCCATACCGTATGTCCATGCTGTGAAACGGCATCACCAAAGAACGTGATAATTAAAGAAGTTGTGCGCATGGGGCGGCGACTGACAAAGCTCTGAATGAGCTGCTTTACAACAGCAGGTTGTTCCACGGCGATATCCTTATTGCTAGAACATGATTTTTATTTTTAAACTATTAGTCATTATATAGTACTTTGATTTGCAGCTATTTACACTTCGATCATGGGCTATTTCTTATAATTTCTGAAAGAGTATCAATTAAAGTGATACAAAAAGCTTGCTTTACTGAGAATAATTGTATTATATTTGTGGTGTATAAAATAATTCTAAGAGTAGGCTTAAAGAAGCCTTGTTGGAAGCAACTATGAGTCCACCATCCTGTATTGAACCGCTGCACAGTATAGAAACAGCCAGCGTGGATGAGCTACGCAGCTTGCAGCTACAGCGTATGAAGACGAGCCTGTCTCATGCCTATAATAAATGCCCTGCCTACAAGTCCAAGTTTGATGCACATGGCGTACACCCCGACGATTTAAACACGCTGGAAGATCTAGCGCGTTTTCCTTTTACGACTAAACTAGACCTTCGCGATAACTATCCCTTCGGGATGTTTGCTGTGCCGATGGATGAGGTTGTGCGTATTCATGCCTCCAGTGGCACAACAGGTCAGCCTACGGTGGTGGGATATACCAAGAGTGACATCGATGTGTGGTCTGATGTAGTGGCGCGTTCGATACGTGCTGCGGGTGGGACGGCAGCCGATAAAGTTCACGTCGCTTATGGCTATGGTTTGTTTACAGGTGGCCTTGGTGCACATTATGGTGCCGAGCGGTTGGGCTGTGCAGTGATTCCAGTTTCTGGCGGCCAGACCGAGAGGCAGGTGCAGCTGATTCGAGATTTTAATCCAGACATTATCATGGTGACACCTTCATATATGTTAAATATCGCCGATGAAATGGAGCGTCAGGGCGTAGACATTAACAAGCTTTCTCTGCGTGTGGGAATTTTTGGAGCGGAGCCCTGGACCAATGCAATGCGCGTTGAAATGGAAGAGCGGCTTGGCATAGATGCCGTTGATATCTATGGCTTATCAGAAGTTATGGGCCCCGGTGTTGCCCAGGAGTGCCTGGAAACTAAAGATGGCCCCACTATATGGGAAGACCATTTTTATCCAGAAATTATAGACCCCAACACGGGTGAAGTGTTGCCCGAGGGTGAGGAGGGCGAGCTGGTCTTCACTAGTCTGACAAAGCAGGCCATGCCGATAATTCGCTACCGTACTCGCGACCTCACACGGTTGCTGCCCGGAAGTTGTCGCACCATGCGACGCATGGAGAAAATTACCGGCCGCAGTGACGACATGATGATTATTCGTGGGGTTAATGTATTTCCTACACAAATAGAAGAGCAGTTGCTGGCGATTGAAGGGCTCTCTCCGCACTATTTTATTGAACTTGGCAAGCAGGGCAATATGGACGTGATGGAAATCAACGTCGAGTTAGCTCAGGGCGCCACCAGTACCGATGCGAAGGAAAAAGCAGCAGAAATGCTTAAGTATCGGATTAAAGCGTATATTGGTGTTTCTTCCAGCATCAAAGTACATGGTCTGGGTGGTATTCCACGCTCCGAGGGTAAGGCCAAACGTGTGATTGATAAGCGCGGTTAGGGTAAATAAGTAGAAAGAAGTGATTTTTATAATGCAGCGCAGCGCACAAATATCCTTTGCGACATTTGGTGCTCTACGTTCGCCTGGTGTGACGGTGCAGTATTCGTTCTAGCTTAGCTTGGTAAAATAGGTTCCAGTGTCATGGTTTGCCCCGCTCTGCGGGGTTTTTTTTGTTGTAAAATTGAATGTTCTGTCGTAGATTGCAGCTTTAGGAACTGATTGTTTTGTCAGAATCTGATGGACTTTGAACCCACATTATCTCCCCGATTTAGTGCCTACGTACGCGACTACCTGCTGGACAGGAGCATAGATCCCACATCGATTTTCGAGGCCTGTGATGTAGCTCAGAACGAGAATGATGAATGTGACATGCCTCTACCGGTGCCGAAGGTCGCTATGTTGCTGGAATTGGCCGCCAAAATTACTGATAACCCCCGTATGGGAATGAATATGGGGCAGCAGTATCACTATGAGGTTGGCGGCCTGCTAATTATGGCTGTACTCGCGGCACCCTCGGTTGATGTGGGGCTCAAATGCCTCTCCCGCTACGACAAATATGTTGATACTGGTATTGTGACTAATTTTAATTTTGACCAGTCTGTGGCGGAGTTTGGTGCAAGGATGGTTGATCCAGAGGATATTAAAATGGTCCAACTGAATGAGTATCTGATGACGTTCCTTGTGCAAATGCTTACTATTGCCACCCGCATGAAGGTACCTTTAACGAAAGTTTGGCTGCGCCATCGAAGTGATCATAATGCGAATGCACTGGAATCTTTTTTTGGAACTTCGGTAAAGTTTGGTCAAAGTTCGAACACATTATTTTTTGACAGGTCATATTTGCAGCAGCCATTTCTCTCAAGTAATAGTCTGTTATTTGATGTCCTTTCCAATGCGATGCAAACATATTATTCTCCAGATATAGAGCTTGGTGAATTTATAGGTCAGGTTTCCCGGGAAATTATTCGTTGTGGATCCGATGAGTCCTCCAATGCAGAAGTGATTGCGGAGCGCCTGGCAATTTCTCCACGCACACTCAGGCGACGCTTGGCTGAAGAAGGTTATAGTTTTCAAGGTGCCAAAAATCTCGCGCGAGAAAAACGTGCAAAGTATTATCTGGCACATACCAGTATGTCTCTGTCAGGCATATCGTTTGAACTGGGTTACTCTGAATTGAGCGCATTCAGTCGTGCTTTTCGTGCCTGGGTTGGTATGACACCCCAGGCCTACCGTGAGCGTTCCAGACAGTTGTTCCGCGCATAGGCTCTGGCGGTTTTCCCTAGGGCCCTGATGACGAGGTGCCTAAACGAGCGTTTCTGCTCGATGAGCTGCCCCGTAATCACGACGATAAAATGAGGAATTGGTCAAGGGGTTGTCCATTTTTGTCAATAGCTATTTTCTGAATCTGGGTAGTATGGAGTCGTTGGCAGCCAAAAGTAGCTGATTCTAATAATTATTCTGCTCAGGAGATTTTCATGCACAATCCAGTCTCGATATCCACATTCAAGCGAACATCCATAGCGGCAGCGATTTTTCTGGCGAGCGTGGGAGTTGCTTCGAAAAGTGTTGCCCAACCACAGCTTGAGGAAGTTATGGTAACCGCCCAGAAACGTGCTCAGGGTGCCAACGATGTGGGTATGACGGTGAATGCGTTTACCGGCGAGACCTTGCAGAAACTGGGTGTTACAACCGCTGAGGATTTGGCGCAATTTACGCCTGGCCTGACCATCAATGATACAGCTGCAACCGGCGTACCTCTGTATTCAATCCGGGGCGTAGGCTTCCAGGATTATTCAACAGGCGCCTCTTCCACCGTCGGCTTGTATTTTGACGAAGTGGCCATGCCCTATACGGTTATGAGCCGCGGTGCCGTTTTTGATATTGCCAGGGTGGAAGTGCTGAAGGGGCCACAGGGTGATCTGTATGGTAGGAACACGACAGCCGGCCAGATAAATTTTATCAGTAATAAACCCACAGATGAGTTTGAGGCTGGCGTGCGGCTGGGTTATGGCTCTTATAGCGTTCTGGATGTCGAGGGATTTGTCAGTGGTGGGCTGACGGATTCAATTCAGGCACGCCTTGCCTTTAAAACCATACAGTCTGATGAGGGTTGGCAGGAGAGCCTGACCCGCAATGATGAATTGGGTGAAAAAGATGTGACCGCTGTGCGAGCGATGGTTAATTTTGATCTGAGCGAAAATGTGTCCCTGTTACTTCGAGTGCATAGCGTTCAGGATGAATCAGATAATAAAGCACAAACTGCTTACAACGGATTTGATGGCGGGCTCAAGACCATATCAAACGCCCACCTTCCTTTGCAGAATTTTACCGACCAGCGCGGTGGCAGTGCAGTGACCAGCCTTACGGCAACGCCACCATGGTACTCAACCGGAGACAATGAGGCGGCAGACTGGACCAATAATTACACCAGTGCGATTACCGGGGAAAGCTTCGACCTCAGGCCGGCCCGTGATAATGAGCTCAAGGGGATTTCTGCCAGACTGGATTGGAATTTTGGACATTTTCAATTGACCTCGCTGACAGCATATGATGAATTTGAGCGCGAGGAAGCGAACGATTGGGATGGTGGTTTTTTCAATGACTCCAGCAATATCAATACTACAGACCTTGAATCTTTTTCACAGGAATTGAGAATTACCGGTGAGTCCGACAATCTGTTGTGGATAGCTGGCTTGTATTATTCCACCGACGAAATAGACGAGTTCTATAAGTACTTTATGTCGGACTCACGTTTTGGAGATGCTTCAAGCGCATTTGGTATAGGGCCATTTATCCTGTCACCTATTTTGCAGTTGGATACAAAATATACACAGGAAACTGAATCGAAAGCTGTTTTTGGGCATATTGAATATACCTTTGCGGAAGATTTTCGTTTAACCCTGGGGCTTCGTTATACCGAGGAAGAGAGGGACTGGGAGGGCTGTACTTTTTCTGCTTCTGACAACTCCCTGGGCAGCTTCCTAAACACCCTGTTTGGCTCCTCGCTGCAGGCAGGCGACTGTGGCACCATCGACGATGATCCGGAATCTCCCACGTATATCTTTAATATGCTGGGGGCTGGCACACCCAATGACGCCTTCCATGTTTACGAAGACTCTATTGATACTGAAAAGTGGATGGGAAAACTGGGCCTGGACTACGCACTGAGCGATGATGTGTTGCTCTACGCCAGCTGGTCTCGAGGTTTCAAGTCGGGTGGATTCAATGGTGCAAACTCCAATACAACACTGCAGCTGCAACCCTACACTGAGGAAGAATTAGATGCCTTTGAAATTGGTGCAAAATCAACATTGCTCAATGGCAGTATGCAACTCAATATCTCAGCGTTCTTCTATGATTACACTGACAAACAGGAGCAGAATCCGGCAATCACCTTTGTTGGAGCCATTTCAGGCTTAACTAATATCCCCGAGTCAGAGATATACGGCGCTGAGCTGGATTTGCAATGGTTGCCTGCCGATGGCTGGACGGTTAATTTCGGTGCGGCCTATCTCCATACAGAAATCACCAAATGGCAGGCAACAGATGGCGATGCCAGTGTGTGGCCGGGGGTGGTTACGTTTGATGCTTCCGGCCTGGAACTGCCACAGTCTCCCGAATGGTCAGTGAATGGACTGGTTAGTTACCAGTGGTCAGTAAGTGACTCACTGTTTCTGGATATTAGTGGAGACTTCAATTTCAAAGACAGTACCACAGGCGGTATAACAGTCGAGGATGCTACAGAGAATTACACAATCTACAACGCACGGGTAACGCTTGGTGAGCAGAGTGGTCAGTGGGATGCACAGCTCTGGGTACGCAACCTGTCGGGTGA
Organism: Pseudomonadota bacterium; assembly: GCA_030591305.1. Next base: position 9,020 of record JAUVBI010000020.1, on the reverse strand, counting down.
ATATTATTATCCCTCTGCCTTTCAGGGAGGTAACGGGCCGTTTGTGCGCAGTGTTGGAATGCCGCGTACCTACGGTGTTTCTCTGGGGTATAATTTCTAGATTGAGCCTGTTTACGTCCAGTTGTCAAAATGTGCGCTTGGCCCGGTAAAACGGGCCTTTTTTCAGAGGTTGTCAGTATGAACTTACGGCGTAGATTACACATAGCTCCCCTCTGTCTGTCCTGCATTATTCTGGCTTTGGGGCCAACGGCATGCAATCGAGAAAACCCGCTGGAGAGCTGGGGTACAACCAAGGCTACGTCCACTCAAACAGTTATAAGCAATGGAAGAATTTATACCGCAAACACTGCCGAGCCCTGGGTTGAAGCGATTGTTATTGGCGATGGTAAGTTAGTCTACGTTGGGGACAACAGCGGTGCAGAAAAATACCGTGGCAAAGACGTCCTGCAACTTGATATGGGCGGCAGAATGCTTATGCCCGGAATTAATGATGGTCATGCTCACCCCTGGCAGGGGGGTGTAAAAACGCTTTATAACTGCAACTTTCCCTTTACGGCTACACCGGAAATAATTGCGCAGAAACTGCGGGAGTGTATTACAGCCAACCCAGATGATCTCTGGCTTATTGGCGGGCAGTGGACCAGTGACTTTTTCAATAATTACGACATGCCATCACCTCGAAAATGGCTGGATAACATATCCAGTGAGCACCCAATTTACCTGAGTGATGATGCAACACACAACGCCTGGGTAAACAGTAAGGCGCTGGCCTTGGCTGGAATTGATCGCAACAGCCCGGACCCCGAGGGTGGGGCTTTCCTGCGTGACAGGGAGGGCGAGCTCAATGGCCTGTTGTATGAACATGCCCGAAGGCCTGTGCTGGCAGTTATCCCTGACTGGACAGAAGCCCAATACCACAATGCCATGGCTGAAGCTCTGGGTCAGGCTAACCGATTTGGACTGACTGGCGTCAATGAGGCTAGGGCCGAGCCGAAGATTTTACAAGCATACCGAAAACTTGATGAGACAGAAGGCCTGACCGTACATCTTGTGGCTAATATCCAGACGCCGAGGGAGTACAGGGATTATCCATTGGATATTGAATCTATTGTGGCTACACGGGATGAATATACGTCACCACATCTGCATACGGGTTTTGTCAAAATTTTTCTTGATGGTGTGCCCACCGCGTCGCGCACCGCCCTGATGCTGCAAGACTATCTGGTTGACCCAGAGCATCCAGAGCAGACCAGAGGTCACCTGATGGTGGCAGCTGATGTGTTGAAGAAAGATCTTATTGCTCTGGATAAAGCGGGTATAGCGGCGAAAATTCATGCGGCGGGGGATGGGTCAGTACGGCTTGCCCTAGATGCCATAGCGGCAGCGCGTGAGGCCAATGGTGACAGTGGCCTACCCCATCAGTTGGCCCATGCCGGCTTTATCGATCCTGTGGATATCCCTCGCTTTTCCACGCTTAATGTCACTGTAGATTTATCGCCGTACATCTGGTATCCCTCTCCAATCATCGACTCAGTTCAGGGGGCAATAGGTGAGCGCGGCTTGCGATATTTTCCTGTGAGGCAACTGCTGCAGTCTGGAGCCAAACTCATGATGGGTTCCGACTGGCCTTCAGCGGCGAAAGACCTGAGTCCCTGGCATGCTATTGAAGCCCTAGTTACTCGACAAAATCCCTTCACAAACAGTGAGGAATCTCTGTGGCCTGAGCAGGCAGTCACGTTGCAGCAAGCCCTGGCTATTGCGACGCTGGGTGGTGCAAAAGCGATGCGGTTGGATGGGCTGACCGGTTCTATTGAGGTAGGTAAATCTGCGGACTTTATCGTTCTGGATAAAAATTTGTTTGAGATACCGGAGACCTCTATCAGTGATACAGAGGTCGAGCAGACCTGGTTTGAGGGAAAACTAGTATATTCAAAGAGGTAAGTGCACATGCAATGCACTTGCTGAAATTTTAATGAAATGGTGTTGCTGGCAGTTAAGGTTTCAATTGCCAATGTTAATAGTGTTGCAAGTTGGCATGCAGTGTAGAAATTAGCCGTCACCAATAGAGACAGAATGCTGGTCGGGAGGTAGTAATGAAAAAATCTGAATATATGGAATATGATGGTTTGGGTCTGGCTGATCTTGTGCGGGAGGGGGAAGTGAGCCCCCGAGAGTTGGTTGACTGCGCACAGGGGCTGATAGAAGAGCGTAACCCCGCTATTAACGCAGTGCTTGAAGTGTTTCCCGATATCGATGAAATTCTGGCTTCGGCACCAAGTGAAGCAATATTCTCTGGTGTTCCCTTTTTGATTAAAGACTTAGTTATACAGGCCAAGGGGCGGGCCAGTACGATGGGGTCGAGGTTGTTAGAGGGTTACGTTGCCCCTGCTGATACGGACCTAATGACTCGATTCCGCGCTGCGGGGTTGGTGACCCTGGGGCGTACCGCCACACCTGAAATGGGCTACAACATTGCTACGGAAACGGTGCTGACGGGCGACACACGAAACCCATGGGATACCTCGCGCAGCCCAGGTGGCTCCAGTGGTGGCAGTGCTGCGGCCGTAGCAGCGGGAATTGTTCCCCTGGCCCACGCCAACGATGGTGGTGGTTCAATTCGTGTTCCTGCAGCCTGCTGTGGGCTGGTAGGGCTCAAACCTACACGGGGCAGGGTGCCAATTGGTCCCGGTGCAGCTGAGGGGCTGGGTGGTTTTGGTATCGAGCTGGGTGTCTCTCGCACGGTTCGCGATACGGCTGCTTTGCTGGATGCTGTGCAAGGCCCCGGTATCGGTGACCCCTACGTGATAGCCCAACCTGAGTCCTCTTACCTCTCATGTCTTAAGCAGGCACCTCGCTCACTAAGAATAGCGGTTGCTACACAGCCCTGGTCCGGCGTACCGGTCGACCCGGAAATCAGTGCAGCGGTGAACAGGGTAGCGCAGCTGTGCGAGTCCATGGGCTACGCGGTAGAAGAGGCTAGGCCGGAACTGAATGCCGATGCTTTCGCTCAGGCCAACACTGATTTGTGGTCGGCTCACATTTCCCACTGGGTGGTGGATATTTGTGCCGCCACGGGCCGCTCGGCCGACCGTACAACCCTGGAGCAGTCTACTTTTGCGGTGCATGAACATGGTCTGTCCCTGTCGGCGGTAGATTTATTGCATGCCCAGGATTACTTTAACCTTGTGAGTCGGGAATTCGGTCAGTTTTTTGAGCGTTACGATTTACTGATCAGCCCGACTACAGCGCAATTGCCATGGCCCATTGGCCAGCAGGCCTCGGATGGTGGCGATTTCAGTGCTCGCAGTTGGACCGACCATGTATTCACTCCCGCACCTTTTACTGCGGTGTTTAATTGTACCGGCCAGCCCGCTATATCGCTGCCATTGGCGCGCAGTGACGGGGGGCTGCCTATAGGTATCCAGTTTGCAGCGCCCTGTGGTCGTGAAGATCTATTATTGTCACTAGCGGCCGTATTTGAACAGGCCATGCCCTGGCCCAAGCTTGCACCAATTGGGTAAAAAATAACTGCTTAAAAATAAGAGGTATGATGATGAGCAGCAAAGAGAAAAAAACCGGTTTCGTATGTCATGAACTTTATATGTGGCACAACACGGGAAATTATGCCGGGCCAATGCCATACGGTAATCCGGTTCAGCCGGATACTCACGCAGAAGGTCCCGAGACAAAACGTAGAATTCGAAATTTGCTGGAGGTTGCAGGCTTAACATTCCAGTTGGAAATAATTGATCCTCGGGATGCCACTGAGGAAGAAATACTACGCTTTCACACAAGGGAGTACCTGGAGAAATTAAAAGTACTGAGCGCTGGAATTGGCGGCGATGCAGGAATATTCACCCCTATGGGGCGGGGCAGCTATGAAATTGCCCTGCTGTCTGCTGGCGGCGTGTTGGCGGCATTGGAAGCGGTTCTGGAAGGTCGTGTTCGCAATGCCTATGCCCTGGTGCGCCCACCCGGTCATCACGCCCTTGCGGATGAGGGGGTGGGTTTTTGTCTGTTTGGTAATGCGGCTATCGCAGGTTTTCACGCTATTGAGCACTATGGACTGGAGCGCATTGCTTTTGTTGACTGGGATGTTCATCACGGCAATGGTACCCAGAGTGCATTTTATGAGGATCCGCGTGCACTGACTATATCTATTCATCAGGACAATTGTTTTCCACCAGACTCGGGATATCGACACGAGAATGGTAGCGGTGCAGGGGAGGGCTACAATATTAATATTCCTCTGCCTCCCGGGTCTGGTGTGGCTGCCTACGAGGAAACCTATGAGCGTGTTGTATTACCGGCACTGCACAGGTTCAAGCCCCAGTTAATTATTATTCCCAGTGGTTTTGATGCAGGTGCCTATGATCCACTGGGCCGTATGCAGGTGCACAGTGGTTGCTACCGTAACCTGACACGCAAGATGATGCTGGCAGCAGATGAACTGTGTGATGGAAAAATACTAATGACCCATGAGGGTGGCTATAACACCTGGACGGCTCCATTCTATGGCCTGGCTGTTATGGAAGAACTCAGCGGCATCAAAACGGCAACCGATGACCCCTTTCTGGAAATGGCCGCGGCCTTGGGTGGGCAGGATCTGCAAGCCCACCAGTTGGTGGAGATAGAGGCTGCTGCGGCCCTGCTGGACAAGCTGCCCTAGATGCAGCCAGATAGCTATGGTGGGGTATGGCTCCTACCCCAATCAGGTGGATTCTATCAATAAGACAGCTGCTGCTTTATCAATGCTTCTATTGCAATACCAATAGCCAACAGGCGTTGATCACTGCCCTGGGGGCCGTCTATTTCAATGCCAATGTGCATGCCTTCACTGGACCTGCCTAGCGGAATTGTTAATCCGGGAATCCCCGCGTTGCTGGAAGGATCTGTGTTGCGAATATAGGTCGGGAAGGTGGGCAGCTGTTCGCCATTGAGTTCAACAGTATTCAGGCTGCTGTCTATGGGTCTGGCGGTCAGGGGAAGGGTGGGAAAGATCATTGCATCCAGTTTGTTTTCACTGAAATAATCTCGATAGGCTTGCTGCAGCTTTGGCCGATGCTTGTGCAGGGCGTCAAGGTACACTGATTTCGTAATTACGCCCTCCAGCACACTGGCCATTACCTCTTTAACATCCGGGCTTACAATGCTTTCTGTAATGCTCTGCAAGCTGCCGCCGGGCAGGTTTTCTGCAGCATACTCTTCTAGTAACTGGCCTGTTTCATACAGCACAATTGGAAAGCCAATAGCCTCATTCATCTCGGCAAGGTTTGCCAGGTCTGTTTCAACTAACTCTACCCCAGCCTGTTTCAAGGCGCTGAGCAGCCGTTCAGTTTGCGCAGAGACAGCAGGTTCCAGGTTCTGGAAAAAGTAGCTTCGCGATACACCCAGGCGCAATCCAGACAATTCTATCGCAGTATCAGGCAGAGTCTCGCCGCTTAGAATACTGTCCAGTAGTGCGACGTCCGCCACACTGTTTGCCATGGGCCCCACCGTGTCCCGGGTATTTGATAGGGGGGTTAGTCCATCCGATGGGTAACGCCCTGTAGTCGGCCTGAATCCGACAATGCCATTCAGTGCGGCGGGTATGCGTGTTGATCCTCCGGTGTCGGTCCCCAGGCCGCAGCTGACCATGCCGCTGGCTATTGCTACCGCAGTGCCGCCACTGCTGCCACCGGCGATATAGTCGGCATTGTAGGCATTTCTCACAGCACCAAATGCGTAGTTGTTGCTGGTGATGCCGTAGGCGAGTTCGTGCATATTATTCTTGCCGACGATTACGGCTCCTGCCTCCTTCAAGCGCTTAATAACGCCAGCGTCCCGGCTGGGAATAAAGTTTTTGAACGCCAGGGTGCCGGCTGTGTTGGGTAGCCCGGCAACATGAATATTATCCTTAACACTCATCGGGATTCCATGCAGGGCCCCCAGTGGTGTGCCATTTTTTCGCAGTTCGTCGAGCTCTCTGGCTCGCCTTAACGCACCGGCGCTGTCTATGGTAATGAATGCATTAAGCTCGCTCAGTTCTTCAATATTTGCCAATGACTGCTCAACCAGGGAGAGGCTGGAGAGGGTACCGGCAGATAGATTTTTTTGCAGAGTTGCAGTTGATTTCATGGTGAAAGTCGCCTCTTTGGCAGGTTTTTTTGAGTGCTTGAGCGGTTCTTGTTTCAGCAGTAAAGTATGCGTACTAACCGCACTGGCACGTATTTGTTGTAAGCTGAACGGTACTTCCTTGTAGCCGAAGTCAGCATATAACTGTAGCTGGTTAGCGGTGTTTTGTACTCGCTTGCCATCGGGGGCCTCGAAGCCGGATTGCCCCGGTGGGTTCACATCCCAGGCGAGAATGCCCTTGCCTGTGGCGACGAACAGATTGTTCTCGCTGCCCCTGTTCATATAGGCAGGCAGACTTAAGCCCGCATTTTCTCTGGCCTGGGGTACGCCGCGAAAATTGTAGGGTTGCCACTGCATGGGTGCAGCGGCAAGCTGCCAGCCCGAGAACTCCGGCCCCTGTTCTTTTTGTAGGGATTCGATAGCGCTGAGGAAACTTTCACGCAGCACCACAGCTGCATCCCGCCCGTTAAAAAAGTCATAATCGGCTTCGTGCCACTTTCCGCTGGCAAGCCGATCCAGGTTTCGCACCAATACCTTTATACCCGGTGAAGTACCCATTGACGCACCCTGGGGGCTGTTTGGATAGTTGGTGGCAGCGTAGAGGTAGAAGTACTCCTCACCGATGTCATCCTGGATGACATTCCGGAGCAGGCCTTTGAGCCAGCTTTCCATAAGCGTTTGCTGTGGACCATAGTGGCCATCTTTATCGATAAGCCATTGTTGATCCCAGCTGCGCAACGCTTGCAGGGTGCCGGCGACCTGGGCTGTCTGCTGTTGTCCCTCCCAGGCACTGTATAAATAGGGCAGCAGGAAGGGGGCGTTCACGTCGGCGAAGGAAATCTTGCGATTGATGTCCCAAATGGTGGCAATGTTGGCCCTGGGTTGACTCTGTTGTGGGTCGTGTTCAAGGGCGTCGAATATCAGCTGGGCGCGGTCAGCCCGGCTCCAGGTGTAGGTCCACAGGTCGGAGCTGATCCAGTCGGCTGCGGGGCGGTTATTCCAATTGGCGATATAGCCCTGCTGCGGGTTTCGCACTGTTGGATTATCGGTGTAGGGGCGCATACCGCGCCAGTCCCAGCGGCCACTACCTACTGCTGGCAGGCGGGAGTCGTGGCCCTCTGCGCGAGACGGATAGCGTCCGCTGTGTACATATGCAAGATTGCCCTTTTTGTCCATGGTATACATGTTGATATTGGTGGCCATGGCAGCAATCCGCTGATGGGCGTCTTCGAGGTTGGTGTCTGTGGCGAGGAATATCCAGGACATCAGCGTCGCCAACTCGTGACCCTCCCAGGACCTTGCCCGTGCCCAGGCTATATTCTTCTCTGGCTGGTATAGCTGTACCATGCCATGGACAGAGCGGCGTGCAGTTACTGTTAGCGGTGCAGCCCCCTTGACCGATACAAGCTCCTGCCAGACGTCCAGCTCGCGCCAGGCATTGTCATGACGGTAGCGCTGTGGGTTGTTTGGGTCCAACGCTAAAAGAAATTCATCCGACTGGTCACTTATGCCGGCAGTACTGCCCCAGGCAATATTATCGTTATGGGCAAAAAGCAGTGCAGGCAGTGCCAGCAGAGTGCTGCCTACAACATTGAAATCACCACCGTGCAGGCCAATACCATAAACGTAACTGGGTATACCAAAGCCGAATTGAGGTCCGTTGACAAGGGCGGCTGCAGCGTCTTCAAGATCCTGAGCCGCCCAGTAGTTGCTTGCGCCAGTGAACTCTGGGCCGTGGCTAAAGCCTTGAGCCGCGAAGCGCGCACGGGAGGCCTCACGTTGCTCAACGGTATTGGTGGTGCCAATAAACCTGCCATCTTCATTCAGTACAACGCGGCTGGTGGCGTTTGTCTGCGTCAGCTGGTCCAAATACTCAGGTCTTTCCTGTGTTGGGAGAGCGCCGGGCACGCCGGGGACAGTGGTGGGGGAGTCCTCATCCAGCAACCACTTACTGGCGTTGAATATGCGCCAGGCAGTTGCTTTGTCGTGTCTCTTCTCAAGCGCTTGTAACAATTCAAGATTGTCGCGCTCAGAGTTAAAGTCGGAGTAGCGGTGAGCAATTGAGCCGACAAAAATCATCGCAACATCGTAAGCGTTCCAGTGTTCGGGCAGAAATCCGTAGTCGTTGAATTCTACGGGTATCAATTCGCTGGTCAGTTCATCGATACGGGCATTGAAGCCTTTTGCGTACGCTTCCAGTATTTCCAGCTGGGCCGGTGGCAGGGTTTCCAGCTGGCGCGTAATGCTGCGGTGGTCATAGGAGGTACGCAGCTGTATGTCGAGCTCGACAAACTCCTGCCCCAATACTTCTGCAACGCGACCCTCGGCTGTTCGCTTCAACATTTCCATTTGAAACAGGCGGTCAGAGGCCACCGCATAGCCATAGCCGAAATACACACCGGCGTTGCTGTCTGCCACGATCTGCGGCGTGCCATAAGCATCGCGATAGATCGTTACTTGCTCCGTCTCGATGTTGTCCGGACTGGTCCCCTGCTCACCGGTATTACAGCCGATTAGAAGTGGCACCAAGAGTGGGTAAATTATAGATTGGAGTTTCATTATTTTTCTCCCTTGTTACTCAGTTTCTGTCGAGCACAAAAAAAGCTGGAGGCAATTACTACCTCCAGCTTCTTGAAAGACTACTCTATAAAGTGTTCTCCAACTTAATAGAACTTAGAATTCCCAGGTGCCTGTAATACCGTAGGTTCTGGGGGCGTTCCAGGCACCAATGCTACCTGGGCCAATACGATAAGCGTGCTGCGCATAGGCTTCTTCTAAAGCATTTTTAACCCATAGCGATACCTGATAATTTTGATCAGGTGCAGTCCATCGAGCACTGAGATCAAGCTCCGCATGTGATTCAGACACAGTGTCATCCTGAGAAGCAAAGTCAAAATGCTGGTCAT
>JAUVBI010000041.1 GCA_030591305.1 Pseudomonadota bacterium | reverse complement strand
TCAAAGAATGAAGCAAACCGATCTCTCCCTTGACCAGTCTCCGCCACTTATCGTTTCACTGCGGTTTTTTCTGGTGGCTCCACTCTTTGCTCTGCTGTCGATGTCGCTTTGGCTGTACGGTGGCGAATCTGTATTAGCCTCTCGCTGGAGCCCTGAACTGCTCGCTATAACCCACGGGCTGGTATTGGGATTTTTTGCCAGTGTTATGTTCGGTGCGCTGCAACAATTGCTGCCGGTGGTCGCCGGTGTATCGGTGGCCAACCCAAAGCGCTTGTCACTGCTCACCTTCTGCTTATGGGTGCCCGGTGTGTTGTTGCTGATGCTGGCATTTCTGCAGTTTAATCCCATGCTATTCGCCGCTTCGGCTACACTTCTGGCAATAGCCATGGGCTACTTCGTCAGTGTAGTCGGCAGAGCCCTGCTGGGCTCTGAATCTACAAGTCACTCGGTACCGGGCATGTCTTTCGCTCTGGTCTCTCTTATTATTACGGTATTACTGGGTGGATATTTAGCTCTGGGGCTGGGAGCCTGGCTGCCGGCATGGCGGCCACTGGGCACCAATATCCATATGAGTTGGGGCTTGCTCGGATGGGTTCTCATCCTTATTTTTGGAATTTCCTGGCAGGTTGTACCCATGTTTCAGATTACACCAGCTTATCCAAAATGGATAAGACAGCTTTTGCCGGGAGGCGTATTGCTGCTATTGCTTGTGCGCTCGGTGGTAAGCGCTATGGTCTGGCCACAGCTGACGCTGATAACAGACGTATTGCTGACATTACTGCTGGCGACATTTGCCCTGCAGACTATTTTTCTGCAGCACCGCAGCCTACGCAAAATTAAAGACACACATCGTTCATTCTGGCGCTTGAGTTGCATTAATTTTCTTCTGGTACTTGTTATCTGGTGGCTGGCTCAACTGGTAGGCCCCGACTGGCAGGAAAAACTGCAACTGCTGGCGGTGTGTCTGTTTTTGCTGGGCGGCGTATTGGCCATTATTGTGGGCATGCTCTACAAAATTGTTGCATTTTTGGTGTGGCTGAATTTAAACCACGAAAACAAGCGCCGTATGACAACACAACAGCCCATGATTGACGTGCCTAATATGAGAAAAATTCTGCCCGAAAAAAAGATCAAGCGACAATTTAAGACCCTTCTGTTGGCAGAGCTGGGCCTGATCACGGTGTTTTTTGTTCCGTCGCTTGCCCCGGTGGCCAGCCTGCTGTGGGTGGCTTTTTTTGCTTTTCTGCTCAGCGACCTGTTACTGGCCCGCCGGATTTATTACCGTTGTATGGCTTTATGAACAAGACAAAACCGTAATCCTCAGCAATATCCTGAGATTAAAGTGCGGGGGGCTTACCCACTTCCCTGCCGCTAAAGCTAAAATATAAATTAATACTCATCTATCGCTGTGTCCTGATCCAGTTTTTGCTAACATAGTGCACTTTGTACTCGTACGTATACTCGCAACTCACATGCACCATCGGATCGAGATCTAAACATGCGTCTAACAAGCTTATTAATGGCAATAACTCTGGTATTGATCGGCTGCGCGGGAACTCCCACCTACAATCCCACGGTACATCCTTTTAATATCAAAGAAGAGTTACTGGCAGAGTCGCCGGTAAAAACCGTGGTGATAGCCCACGTCAATCTCGGGCTCCGCTCACGCTCCTACCTGGAAAAAGAGGCAAAGCGTGTCGATGGCTATGTTGAGAGGTATCTCAGGGACAATGGTTATAAGGTTCTTCCCCAGCGAGAGTTCAAGGCGCACTGGAGCACAGCAGAACACGCCTTTGGCAACCCGGTTGAGCCCACCACAGGCAAGATTAATATGAAAACCTTCGCCCAGATTATGACCAGTGTAAAAGATCAAATGAAAGACTCCGGCCTGGATGCATTTATTTTTACCGACCTGGTCGAACTACAGGTATCCTTCAGCAATGGCCTTAAGCACCTGGCTCGCTGGGATGGCGTAAGTCGAAAACCTACGCTGCAAGGTCCCGGAAACGGTGTCTCTGGTGACTTTGACTGGTTTAAGCAGGCTTCAGTGGCATCCCTGCAAATCAGTATTTATGATGTCGAATTGCAACACCTATTCAGCAGTCGTGGTGGTCTGGATGCAACAGACGCTATCGACACCCGCTCCTCCACCGGTCGGTACATACGGCGTCGCAATGTTCTCGGTAATGAAGATCATATTCGTGAGGGCGTAGCGCTGTCGTTCTACCCCTTTATCGAAATGGAAGACTGGCCCGGAAATCCCTGACCGACATTATAAAAAGCACCAGCATGGAAACCACTGTTTCTGCGGGCCATTAATCGCTCCTGCGTGAGTGGAAAATACCATAATGATATGCCATTTCTTTGATTTGGATCTGGACAGTGTGGCGAAATATAGTGCACATTGCGTGCTCGCACTACACTGTGAAAGTGTGATTTATCTACCATCAATTAAGGACTACCATGTATTCAAAAATGACCATTGCTTTGGCAGCTGCGCTGCTATCTGGCTATAACACTGCGCAAGCTGAAGCTGACACAGAAATCGAAACCATTGTAGTCACAGGTTCCTATGCTCCACTGCCGCTCTCCGGGCAAACATCATCCGTTTCTATTATTGGTAAAGATGAACTGCAGGGCCTGAACAAAAGTAATCTGGCGGATGTATTGAAGACAGTACCTGGCTTATCCGTAGAGGAGCAGGGTGGACCGGGAGGTCTGTCAGCGGTTTCCATACGCGGTGGCGAATCAAACTTCACCCTGGTACTGGTGGATGGGGTACCCCAGAATGACCCCACTAATTCTCGTGGTGGCAGCTTTGATTTTTCCAATCTGGATCCGGCCAGCGTAGAGCGGATTGAAATTGTACGGGGTCCTCAGTCAGCCGTGTACGGCTCCGATGCTCTGGCGGGAGTCATCAACGTCATCACTCGTCGCCCCCAACAGGGGCACAGTCAGAAAGTGCGGGCGGAATGGGGACAAAATGACCTGCAAAATCTACAGCTGGCGGCGTCTGGAACAGCGGGCAACGTGAGCTATGCACTGGACCTGGCACAGCGGGATGCGGGGGAACAAATTGAAGGTAGCACCCGGGAAACAGACAGTGCCAGCCTGCGCCTGACATGGCAGATAAGTGATGTCCAGCAACTACACGCCAGCTACCGCTACCTGGATGGACAGAGAACATCTTATCCCGAACAGAGTGGCGGGCCAGAATTTTCCCTCAGCGATGAGTTGGACAAAAGCGATTACCAGGATGAGAATTTTTCCCTGGGCTGGCAGGTGGATATATCCAATAACTGGCGCAGCAGTCTCAATGCAAGCCGCTTTGAGCACACCGAGGACTATAATTCCCCTGGTATCGTGCCCTTCTACGCTGTGCCGCCCAACGCCGCCGATACAGATTTTCAGCGTGATCAACTACGCTGGGTAAATACCCTGCAATTCAGTGACAATTACCGGCTTAACCTGGGCGCTGACTATCGCGATGAACAAGGTGTGAGCACGGGAATTCTCGACCTGGGGTTCATGACACTACCCACCGACTTCGAACTGGATCGCAGCAGCACCGGTGTCTTTGCCAATCTTCACGCCCAACCCATACCCTCACTAATAGTACAGGCGGGCATACGCCATGATGACCCTGAGGGCTTTAGCAATGAAACAAGCTTAAAACTCGGCACCGTGTACCAGTTGAATGAGGATGTCGCTCTCTCGGCAAATTGGGGGGAAGCTTTCAAGCTACCAAGCTTCTTCGCTCTGGGTCACGCACTGGTAGGCAACCCTTCGCTAAAACCGGAAACTGTACGCAGTTGGGATATTGGCATGGACTGGGATGCAACACAGAGCATCAATCTGTCGGCTACCTACTTCTTCAGCAACTATCGAAATCTTATCGACTTCGACTCAGAGCAGTTTATCAACGTCAATCGCAGCCAGGTGGAAAGCAGCGGCGTTGAGTTACAACTGGCCTGGCAACCCACCAGCACCTTGAACCTGCTAGCCCAGGGCAGCTACACCGACCTCGATATAAAAGACAGCACTTCGGTGCTGCTGGGACGTCCTCAGTCGCGAGTGGGGATGGTCGCGTTGTGGCAACTATCCGACGCATGGGATACTGCGCTGGATTACCAATGGACAGGGGAACAGTACGCTTCTTCACTACACACGGGAGAGACGGTTGTCGAGGAGTTGGATGACTACCACCGGGTAGACTGGAATTTGCGCTATCAACTCAGCCCCGCCATACAGTTGGAAGTCGCCGTGGACAACCTGCTGGATGAGCATTATCAGACGGCGGTGGGTTTTGAAGCCATGGGACGAACTACCCGACTAGCAATCACCGTAAACAATATTTTTTAAACGGGGCCACGGGGCCCCACTCCCCGCCTAATTATTGTTTATAAGGTATATAACACTGGGGGCTTCGCCGCCCCTGCCCTTCATAATATCCCTGGTCAACCAATCGGCCGGCACCAGTTCCGGAAAGTTGCCAAGCCCCAAAATAATATCGGTCTTGTTATCGCCGTTAACATCAGCTGCCTCAATGGATACCCAGACGCTAAAGAAGTCACTGGAAAAAGACTGTGGTGAAAAATTGAAGTCACCCTTATTTTCCAGATAAACGAAAGTCTCAGGCTCTACCTCGCTCCACTGGGGAAACAGGGAAACTATCGCAGCGTCCATGTCGCCATCGTTATCAAAGTCATGTATGACAGAGCGTGCCGCCCCATGCATGGGGTAGTGAAACTCTTTGGTAAAATTGAGATTTCCATTATTTTTAAACATTCGCACCGAGTGTTGCGGCCGCGGAGCCGGGACGATCGGGCCAATATGATTGCCAGCCACGTTATCGCCATTTAACACCATGATATCTATATTGCCGTCACCGTCGAAATCAGCCGCACTCACTTCATTACCGCCAAAAGACGGCCTGTGTTCATCAATCAGGTGACGGGTGAAAGTCTCATCGCCATTATTGATAAACACCAGAAGCTGCTGCTTCCCCTGTGCAACAAGGGCAACCAGGTCAGGCTTGCCGTCCTTGTTAAAGTCAGCAATCGAACTGCTGATCAGGCCAGCCTGCTCACTGACAATATTCTCACGCAAAGCACCGGACAGCATTCCGGCAGGAATTTCTGTCGGCGCCGCAGCCCATAGCTTACTGTATTGCGAGGTTCCGTAGTAAATCGCCAATTCGCTTTTTGCATCGCCAAATATACCGTCGCCAAAGGCATTAGCGACGATATCGTCAATGCCATCGCCGTTCATATCATAAAGGTGGTGCTTCACGAATCGCTGCTTGCCGTTAACCAGCATTCGAGCACGCGGTTTGTCGCCTTCAAATTCCCAGTCTGTCAGAGCGGCAATACCCACTTTTGTCATAGGAAAACGGCCGTGAGTAAGCACCCGTACGCCAGTTTCAGTCAAAGTAAAATCAATGGGGTCCGAGCTTACATCTACCCTGGCAATACGCTCGCCAGTATCAATATTCAGAACAACCACGTCGTCCCATTTATCGTAACCCTCTCTGCGCCCACCACCCCCTACCCAGTCATCGATGACCGAGCGGCCGACATACAGGCGCCTACGCTTCTCGTCTACCTGAGTGGCCAGAACCAGAGCATTGGGTTCGAGATCCAGATCGGGGATAACCGGGGTAAAGCCCTGCATCAACGGCTGCTTGGCTCGCTTTATTTCCATGTCAGGCCAGGACTTTGAATTATCCAGAAAATACTTTCTCAGACGTATAAACTCAGCTTTGCTCATTTCCGGTTCTGGCGGGATATACGGTTTAAAGGGATACAAGTCTCGCATATAGCCCAGCTGATCGCTCAATATATAGCGCTTCGTATAGTCCTTCTGAGGCTCCCAGTCGGGTGGTACCGGCGAGACCGTAAGGTCATCAAACTCGTCGCCCTTCATGCCCACATAGTTTCCCATATAGTGCACGGCATAGGACCAGTACTCCCGAGACAGATCCTCCGGTTTCGGTGCAAGGTGACAACGGATACAATGATCTTCTATCAACTGCTGGGCGCTGCGTTCTTTCTTCACCGCTTCAGTACCCGCCGCCAGAGCGACCCCGGTGAATAAAAGCGCTGCAATCGAAAGCGCATTGCGCATTGCTATTATGTTACTTACTCTGTGCATATTCATGTTAATCCCAGTCACTCCACATTTTTTTTGCTTCCTGCCACTGTTCTTCGTTCATACCCGGGTCTCCCTCGGGCATCAGCCTGGCGCCTTTATTCTCAACGAAGGGGCGAGTCCAGGTTCCGCGCTCATAGAGCGATTCAATATTTTTCCGGTACACCTTGTCCACCTCGTTGTGGTGCAGCGGAGCCTGCTCCATCCACAGGTTCTTTGGATGAATAGGATTGGCATACATCTCCTGAAACAACTCGGTACGCAGGTCTTTCAACCAGTTGCTGTTAAGATTCATGGCGCGATATTGACGCAGGGCCTCGATATCGATGATGGCAGATACCACAGTATTACTGCCCTGTGCTGAATGGCTCAACACCTCTCCGCGGTATCCGACAATGTGGCTGTTACCCCCGGATATATCCACCGGATGCTTAGAGTTGGCTGAAAGATAAACAGGACCAATATTGGGGCACAACATATAGAGGCTATTAAACTCGGCGTGACCGCGATTTTGTACCATCCAGCTACCTCCGGGCGTACCACCGAAATTCGTCATGGGTACCGCTTCCGAGGGCCGATAAACCACCTCCGCCCCATTAAATGCCAGTGCACGAACCGCCTCCGGGTACTCCCCATCAGAGCAGCATATAGTGCCTATGTTGCCTATATCGTCTGTTTTTAAAACCGGGAAAAAAGCATCTATGCCCGTACCGAAATGTTCTACCCAGCGATCGTAAACATCGTGTGGCGTACAGGAACGCTCCCTGCACCAGATATGGTTCTTGGCCGCTTTATGCACCACCTCACCCTGTGGATCGATCACCAACAGGGTATTGAAGAAACGGTCGTCCATTATCTCGGGCCAGCGAGCCTTGCACTGCACAATAATATAGGTTTTATACATCTTGGCCAGGCGGCCGATAAACTCGGTTTCCTCCCCGGGAACATCAATAAATAAATCCTTGGCAGCCAGCTTATGAGGCAGATCAAAAATTTCGTCGGTAAATCCCGTAAGCGCACCTTCGGCCAGTGATATCAACTTCACCGGCATATTGATACCTGTCATAGAGACCGCGGCATGAATGACATCTTCGATGGTCTCGAGGTTATGCTTGATATGCTTCCGCTCTGCAATTCCGTAGGCCACGGTAGATAAACCCAGGGCCATATAGGGCGCTATGGGCTTGGACGCTTTCACTGCTGAATCAGACATGTATTTTTAAACCTCGCTTACTACAACCGCAGACTTGATATGGCGGCTTCGGTAGATTACAAACAGAAACATGACAATACTGGCCGCACAGGAAAGTGCGGCTACCTGATTTATCTGACTGTAATCACCATTGTCAATTAATGACGCTGCAATAGCGGGGCCGATGGCTGCGCCCAGACCCTGAAAACCGGTGACCAAAACCAGGAAATGTCCCTTGACATCTATCTTGGCAATCACGCCCAACTGGTAGGAGTTGGCCAATACAAACAGACCCTGAAACAACCCCACACCGATATAAAACGTAAACGAATTAAACTGCCCTTGCAGTAACCACAAGGTAGCTACCAGCCCTATCAGGGACACTACCAGCGGAAGCGTTCGCCCGTAGCGATCACCGGCAAAGGCAGCGACACCTGCTCCCACAATCGCAGCAAACTGCGACAAACCGAGGGCCCAACCGATTGTCTCCGAAGCGAGCCCCGAGGCCTGGCCTATACGCTCGACATAAGTCCAGAAGCCGAAAATATTGGCGAAAAACAAAAAGCTGGCTATGAGACCAATCCAGATCAAACCGGTATTGCCTGCGACTTTAGCATTTTCTGTATTTTCTACTGTTCTGTGCGCACCTGCAGAGGGGTACCGCCACAAACTCAGCATCATCAGCACAGAGGCTGCCGCCAACATGTAATAAAGGCCGCTGACCGTCCAGTTCGCCATAATATAGGGCGCGCTGGCAAAGGCCAGGAACATCATTGCACCCTGCACAACCTGGGCAATACCAAAAGCCTGGTCCGGCTGTTTATTATCACCTAAAGCCGCTACGGTCACCGCAAAAATAGTACCGCCTGTCATTCCCGCCAGAAAGCGGGCTATCAACAGCGGTTGAAATTCATGTAAATTGGCACTGAGAATATTGAGCAACGCAGTCGACAGAAAGCCTACAAGCAACATTGTCGTCCAGGAAATTTTGCGAATCCAGATAGCGGCAATCAGCGAGGCGACGACCAACCCCATACCTTCCGCTGCGGCAATATAACCAGCCTGCTGTTCGGAAAAACCAAAATCATCGATGACGCCACCAACCAACATCGGCATCAGGATAATCGCTGCTGGCCCCAGAGGGTAAACAATAGAAATTAGAAGGGTTGTGGAAAACTTATGATCAAACGTGCGTGCGACTTTATTCATATTGCTGATAATAAATCCAATTTTAAAACAGGGCCACCGGTAGGCCCGGAAAGCGATTTAACAACGGAGCGTAATTTACATACAATTTTTATACAACTCCCCCTGATATTACATTTTTTATCAACGCTATACTACGTAAGCCTCGCCGGCACCATCTATCCACCAAAAGGATGAGACAGGAAAGTATTAAACATGTTTATTGGGCGGTTTCTCCGCCATCTACCGTCATTTCAGAGCCCGTTACAAAAGAGCTCAGGTCTGAGGCCAGAAACAATACTGCATTGGCCAGCTCCTGCGGCGTACCCATACGGCCCAGTGGGTTCAGGTTCTCGAAAGCCTGCCGCATCTCCTGGGAGTTTGATGTACCCATCGCCCCCAGTGCCGCAAGCTTCTCGGCCTCGTGCTCTACCATTGGTGTATCAACCAGCCCCGGATGCAGTGAGTTAACCCGGATATTGTACTGCTGCTGGGCAAATTCCAATGCAATGGACTTGCTGAATGCGCGTATTGCCCCCTTGGTTAAGCTATAAAGGGAACCAAAAGGATAGCCCTTAATTCCCATCGCCGATGAAAAATTAATGATGGAAGCACCGGCCGGATTCGCCTGTCCGCTCAATTTCATCAGGGGTACGGCGTATTTTACACCGAGGAAAACGCCTTCTATATTAACTCTGGATATCCAGCGAAGCTCCTCAAGACTGGTCTCTTCGATAGGTTTAACCAGAACAACACCGGCATTATTTACAAGTACATCCAAGCCCCCATGGCTGCGCTGAATACTGTCCATCACCGCTATCCAGTGCTGTTCATTGCTTATATCCAGCACCTTGAACTCGGCATTACCCCCGGCACTTTCGATATCCGCAATAATATTGGCTGCCCTGGCAGACTGCTCCTCCAAATCAGTAACAATCACCATGGCACCGGCGCCGGCCAGGGTTTTTGCAACAGACTCACCGATACCGCTCGCCGCTCCCGTTACCAGCGCAATTTTTCCATCCAAATCAATACTCATTTATCATCTCCACTGTGAGCCACTCGATGCATTGAAACAGCGACAAAATACTGTACCAGTAAAGACGATAATAATGTAATCAGCCAAAAGAATGACGATGCCAAAGGCGGGGTTAATAAAAAAAGGGCCCTACGCAATCAATTTCAGGTCAGAAATAATCAGGGACAGTAATTCTGCACGCGAGATTACACCCGCCTTGTGGTAGATATGTTGCAGGTGGGTTTTTATAGTAGCCAGGCTCAAGGTCAACTCACTGGCGATCACTTTATTGCTTGCTCCGGACACTACTAATTCCAACACATCCAGCTCCCTTCCTGTGAGCTTATATTGCTGTTCAATAGTCGCTCGCTCAGCCATACGTTTGGGCATGTAGACAGTATTGAGGGTATATTCCAAAAATGGCTGCAATTTCCGCAGCAAAGACAGCTCGGCAGCGGTAAATGCACCTTGCTGTTGCGCCCTTAAAAGAGTGATCACTGCAATGATCTTTCCCTCGAAGCGAAAAAAAATATCGGTGCAATAACGGTAATTCAGAGGCTTCAGGAAGTCCTGATAATAGACAGATTGCTTTATGAAATGAGGCGTCATAACGGAATCCATATGAACCACCGTCTCGCTGCCCTTCTCGTATAAGCTGGGGTTAAGTGGGTCCATATGCATGTAGTAATTCTGGTATAACTTATCGTCTTCCTTCGCCAGATTGTGTGCCACCACACCCTTGTGCGACATATTGGGGTCAACCAGGCAGAACAAGGAGGATTGAAGAACCATAAAACGTTCGATCAGCTTCAAACTTTCCTGCTGGAAGTCACTGGGAAAACTGAATGACCCTATAGCACTCATCGCTCTACCGCTTTACCTCAATTGGAAGTTGCTCAATAACTGCTGAGTGTTACGCATTTAGATCATAATTAATTCGACTGAGAGTATATCTGCTGGCCTCTGTCATTGCCACATAGGGAGAGCCCTACTATCGAAAATCAAAAGCACTCCCCACCCAATGTCGCATTGTCAGTCAACAGAATCTTCCCTGTCGAACAAGACAGCGTTAATGGATAAGTCTAGTGTTGTGATATGAACTCAGTACACCTAGGTTTCAAGGCTTTTGACTGTCACGAACTATTGTGCCACTCAATAGCTCAATCGGCTGGTATGTACGCCAGCCAGGGTTTATCAGTAGAATTACTGGACACCACCTTCGTACCCGATGAGGCTCTACCGGACAACACCTTTCATACTTCCTGTGATGCAGCTCTCAATAGTTTCCTGGGTGGGAAAAAACGCAAGGTAATCTTTGTAGCTTGTGACAAGCCGATGTTCTGGCTGTACGGTGGGCCTGACATTAACACAGTGAGTGACCTGGGGCAGGCGCGATTGGCCAGTTTTCCGGACTCCACTGCACCTGCTCAATTTTTGAGCAAAATACTCGGTGACAATAACGCCTCCTGTAGCTTGTTACCCTGCCGGGATGATATTGCAAGGCTTGGCCTGCTCACTTCCGGCAGCGTCAAAGGAGCGTTACTAAGCTCCCTGTACTTGCCTCATGAAATGGCGTCTCACGGCCTCAACACCCTGGCTTTTATTGGTGAAGACCTTCGCCTGCCCAGCACGGGCCTGGCGGTCTCTAATGAAATGTATGAACGCGAGCCGCAGTTAATTGCTACTATGACAGAGACATTCCAACTGGCCATGAAAGCAATCTTCGATGATGATGAACTATTGAGCCATGTGTTACAGGAAACATTTTCCATGAATATAGAACACCTGGGTCAAGCCATTGAAACCATACGCCAGTGTTACAACCCGTTCGGCTTTAGCTACGAGAACCTGTTGCAGGATGCCGTTGATTCCATGGCCGAAAGTCAGGGGCTGAACAGCCGGCCTGCAGCAGAATTGTACGAATTCAAATTTATTAAATCACATCACTGAATCCTCGAGGGAGAACCCATGTACCCCGCACCTTTTAACTACCACCGGCCAGATACCCTGCAAGCAGCGATAGGTTTACTATCACGCTTTGGTGACGATGCCTCTGTAATGGCCGGCGGCCAAAGCCTTATCCCCATGCTGAAAATGCGCATTGGTGAAATGACTGAACTTGTTGATATCGGGCACCTGCCAAATATGAACCATATCGAACAACGCGGGCAAACCTTGCATATTGGTGCCCTGGCAACCCACGCCCAGATTGCCGCATCAGAAGTAGCAAGCATCATTCCCCTGCTGGCTGAATGTGGCGGTGGCATCGCCGACCGCCAGGTACGCAACATGGGCACTATCGGTGGCGGCGTCAGCGTCGCAGACCCCAGCGGCGACTGGCCCACGGGATTGCGAACCCTTGACGCCACACTGCTACTCACAGGTCCCGGGGGGGACCGCAGCGTATCAATCACCGAGTTTATTCTCGACGCCTACACCACCTGCCTGGGCGCCGCTGAACTGGTCACCGAGATACAAATAGCCGTACCACCTACGGGATCGGGCAGCGCCTATGTGGCGTTCAAGCGCGCAGCACCGGCCTACCCCACGGCCTCTGCAGGGGTTCAGCTGACCATAGAGGCCAATACCTGTACCGCCGCTCGTATCGCCCTGGGATCCGCAGCACCTGTCGCCGTGGTATCCGAAGAGGCTGAAGCACAATTAATCGGCAAGGAGATAAGCACAGAACTGCTGGAATTAGCCGCCAAAACGATAGTGACCGGCACAGAGCCTCCCCCCGATGCCCGCGGGACAGCGCCATTTAAACGCGCCATGCTCCAGAAGCTGGTAGTTGAGGCAGGAGAACGGGCGCTAGCCCGTTGCCAGGGAGAAATCATATCAGGGGGACATCGCTATGCATAATTTGGGACAAACAGTTGTTATCGACATAACCGTAAACGGTGCGAGCTACCAGCGAGAAATTGAGCCTCGCATGCTGTTGGTTGAATTTATCCGCGAGGAACTGGCATTAACCGGCACCCATATCGGCTGCGATACCAGCTACTGCGGCGCCTGCAGTGTTGTACTCAATGGCAAGTTAATAAAGTCCTGCACCGCACTGGCCGTACAGGCCGATGGCGGAGTGATAGAAACAGTGGAAGGGCTTGAACAAGATGGGAAGTTTCACCCTCTACAGGCCGCTTTTTCAGAGCATCACGGCCTGCAATGTGGTTACTGCACGCCGGGCATGCTGCTGGCTGCCAAGACCCTGCTGGAGGAAAACCCCCAACCAAACCGCGAACAAATTTGCAAGGGCATTTCCGGTAACGTGTGTCGCTGCACCGGTTATATAAACATCATCAAGGCCGTCGATGCGGCCGCCAAGAACATGCGGGAGTCCTGAGTTATGGAAATGTCATTCAACGGTGATTTTAAGGTCGGCATCCCACTTGCCGATACCTTTGAGCTACTCTCGGACCCACAAAAGTTTCTGCCAGTACTGCCCATGTACCACAGCATGAGCAAAAAAGAGTCCGACCCCAACACGTCCGTGGTCAAGGTCAAGGTAGGCATAGGAAAGGTACACGCCATAGCCACAACCGAAATGAGCCTGCTGGACAACATTCCGCCCCTCCGCGCCAGTTATGTCGGCAAAGGAAAAGTCATGGGTGGTGCCTATAATATGGTCGTGGGCTTCGACCTTGAAGACAATGCGGGCGGTGGAACGCTTATCAAATGGGACGGTACTACCCAGATATATGGAAAAATCCTGTCCATTGCCGGTGGCGGCCTGCGCGGCATCGCCGAGAAAGAAATTATCAAGGTAATCGACAGCCTGCAGGATGCACTGGTAAGCAAAGAGCACTTTGAAGCGATTTCCGCCCAGGCGCTGCTGCAACCAGTGAGCGAAGGTTTCCTGGCAGGTATTATGGCCTTTTTTCGCGGCTTGTTCGGGGGCGAAAAAGCACAGCCCGCAACAGAACAGGAGTCTGTCACAGAGCAGGCGTCACCCTCGGTTCGCAAACCATTACGCAAGGATGCACCCAGGCCACTGCAATCCCCCATTGAAAATAACATTAGTGTCGATGGCAGTGGCGATGGCAAATGGATTGGCCAGAAATTACGGCGCAAGGAAGACGAGCGACTGGTACGTGGCCACGGACTGTTTGTGGATGACTATCAGAGCGCAGATATGCTGCACATGGGCTTTGTGGCCTCGCCCTATTCCCATGCACGAATCCTGAATATTGACGTGTCTGCAGCAGAAAAATTAGACAGCGTTATATGTACAATGACGGGCGAGCAAGTCGCAGAAATGACCGACCCCTTCCTGCAAATTGGTGCGGAACCAGGTGGCCTGGTAAAAGACTATGGCATTGCCACTGACCGGGTGCGTTACCAGGGCGAACCCGTGGTTATGATCATTGCCAAATCGGCCCGCGAGGTTGAGGATGCCATTGAGTTGGTGGAGGTAGAATACGAGCCCCTTAAGGCGATTGTACTGAGTGAGGACGCCCTCAAAGATGATCCCATTCTGCACGAAGCGGTAGGCAGCAATACAATATTCCATGGCGTGTGGGACCACGGCGAGGTAGACAAGGCCTTTGCCGAAGCTGCACACGTCATTGATATCGGTCGCCTGCATTTTCATCGTTTTTCCAGTACACCAATCGAAACTGCCGGCGCCGTTGCAACCTGGTCTCCCAGAGGTGACATTGACATCATCAACAACACAGGCCTACCGGGTGTCAGCACACAATTGATTGGCTTGTTCCTCAAGGTAAGCACCGAGCAAATTCGTTGCCGCGCCCACGATTCAGGGGGCAATTTCGGCACCAAAACAAACACCTATACCTACATGGGGCTCGCCGCTCTGGCATCACGCGCCTGTGGCGGCCGCACCGTGAAGTGGGTCGAGACCCGCAGCGACAATCTGGCTAACTTCCACGGTGGAGAGCGCACATTCCTCGACACCCAGGTGGCTCTGGATGCAGACGGGGTGATTATTGGTCTTCGCTCGCGGCACCTGGACGATTGTGGCGCACTGACTCGCTATGAGCCACTGGGAGCTTCTATCTGGCCACAGGTTTACCCTGGCATGTATGGTATTCGCAATCTCCATATTGATTTCACTCAAGTTGTTTCCAACAAGGCCCCATGCACACCCAATCGCGGCTATTCACGCCTGCAACACCTGTGGTTTATGGAGAGGGTGATTGATATCTGCGCCCACGAGCTGAACATTCCGTCCGATGATATGCGCATGCGCAACTATATAAAGCCGGAGCAGTTTCCCTACACCACGCCCAACGGCTGCATCTATGATTCGGGTGACTACCCGAATATGCTGACCAAGGCCAAAGAGCTGATTGACTGGGACGAGTGGAAGAAAAAACAGAAAGCCGCCCGCCAGGAGGGCCGTTTAATCGGCATTGGCATCGGTTCTACCATCGATTCCGGCACCAATAACTTTGGTCAGGTTCTGTATGTAAACCCCGATTCCATATTTTCTGGCAACACCGAAGCGGCACGGGTCAAAATTGGACTCGATGGTTCTGTTATTGTCACTCTGGGCTCGGCACCGTCAGGCCAGGGGCATGAAACTGTGACCGCCCAGGCCGTTGCCGATGACCTCAATATAAGCCCCGACATGGTGACCGTACGTTCGGGCTACGACAGCCACTGGAATACCTACGGCGGCCTCTCTGGCACCATAGCCAGCCAGTTCGTGGTAACCGGGATATCTGCAGCTCACGGCGCTGCCATGGAGCTAAAAGACCAGTTGCTGCAGCTTGCAACATTCATGTTGAAGGCAACCGTGGAGGAGCTGGAATTAGGTGTCGGCGATATGGGCCCACAGGTTAGCGTCATCGGACAGCCGGAACGCAATATCAACTTCTGGATGCTGTCTAATCTGGCCAACTGTAATACGGCAACTGTGCCCGAGAACTTGCGCGATATTAACCTCAACGTACAGTATATTTACAAGCCACCTTTTGATCTACCCGATCTGGAGAAGAAAATGGGCAACCAGACTCTGACCTACGCCCCCCAGATTCATATCGCAGTGGTAGAAGTAGACAAGCTAACCTGCCAGCCGAAGATTCTCGACTATGCGGTGGTTGATGATTGTGGCGTGGCTCTAAACCCCAAAATCGTTGCGGGTCAGGTTCACGGTGCTACCTGCCACGGCATTGGCGCGGCGATGCAGGAGGCCTTCCAATTCGACGATGAAGGTAACCTTATCACTGCTACCTTTACCGACTATGCACCCATGACGTCCATGAATATGCCGGACATCAAGTGTGCAGCGACAGAAACGCCCTCCCCTTTCAGCTATAACGGGGCCAAAGGTTGTGGCGAAGGTGGCGGTGCACCCCTGCATACAATGTCTGCGGCAATGCAGGACGCCCTGCACGGCGAGGGTGTGATTATCACTGATTCGCATAACGCTCCCTCTATCTTGATGGAGGCAGTGCAAAGCCCCAACCGAGAGCAAACGGTGTCTGTCACGAGCGGGTAAACGAGCGGGTAAACGAGCGGG
>JAUVBI010000223.1 GCA_030591305.1 Pseudomonadota bacterium | reverse complement strand
GCTCAATCGTGGCTATCAGTGGTTTAAGTACTGAGGGTTTGAGTAACCCGGCATATTGCCAATCTTGCAAGGCGTATCCACTCAGGGTGGTTTCGTTTTTGATCTGGCTGGCAATCGACATCAAGATGACATCGGGTCGACTTTCTTGGTAAGACGTACGACTGATAACAACTGCAGGGCGTTTCTTGGTGGCTTGCAAATAGGTAAAAGGAAACGCTACCAGGACGATATCACCAAAATTACAGAGTGTCGTAGATGGCATCTTCGTCGTTATCCCATACTCTGTTGAAAGCCGCCTCAGATGCATCTGCATAATCTTGACGCAGATGCTCGAGTTTTTTCAGCATTTGTTCCACTTGCGGCTGCATATCATTCCCTCCCATTGTCACTTATTTGATAGCCACTTACACGATAGTTTGCGAGCCATGCTGTCCACGGCTAACCTACGCGCGAAGAGCCCTGGACGCTCCCAGTTCGCGAGTATACCAAAAGCTACTGCCTCCACTACACCAGGCGCCCAGACCACGATGACTAACCCGGCAACTATCTCCACTAGGCAACTTTGTCGAAGTTGATACGTTCAAGGGTTTCCAAATCAACAGATTGGCGCGCCTTCCACAGATCATAGCTTTCTTGCAGTGTTAACCAGCTTTCAGCAGATCCCCCCAGTACACCCGACAGCCGAACGGCCATTTCAGGTGATAGATCCGAGACCCCATTCAACAAGCGATTGAACGTGCTGCGCGCCACGCCAAGGCGGTCGGCAATGTTATTACCACTGATCTCTCTGAAAGGGGCAATGTAGGTTCGCTGAATCAGAGCTCCGGGGTGGGGTGGACTATGCTGCTGTATAGTCATTAGTGATAATCCTCATAATTCACAACGTAGGCATCGCCATCTTCAAACCTAAAAACAATGCGCCAATTTCCGGATACATTGATTGCCCAATAACCTTTTAATTTCCCCTTCAACGCATGCAGCCGATAACCTGGTTTATCAATGTCATCGATACAGGTGGCGGCATGCAAAAAAGCCAGCCGGTCACTGATTTTAGTGGAATGATTGGCCCAGATACCGGCAGTACTACCTTCAGTAAAGAACTTTTCAAGTCCTTTATGTTTGAAACTCTTAATCATATTCAGAATGCACTATACATCGATATTCCGTGGTGCGCAATATGGAATACACTATAATTGCTGCTATACTACACCCCCGAGGTAGGATGACCAATAGTATTGGAAACATAATATTGGAAGCGCCCGATTGAGAAAATATCGTATCCGTCCAAACACTCCGCGGAGGCATGTTGCAAGCTTAGGCAGGTTTTGAGGACAGATTGCGGCGCGCGGCATGCTCCATTTTCACAATTTCCCCAGTATACTTAACCCCCGCACCAATTCTGAGAACAGCAATGGGAAAAACTAAAAAAATCTCCCCTGAAGGGGGATCTGACTTCGAATCCAACATCAAATCTCTTGAAACAATCATAGAGAAGCTGGAGGGTAATGACACAGACCTCCAGGATGCTCTGAGTGAGTTTGAGAAAGGTATAAACCTCGCTCGCAGTGCCCAGAAAACACTGACCGAGGCTGAGCAAAAGGTGAGTCTGTTATTGAATGACGGCGAAGAACCGACTGAGCAGGACTTCCTCCTCGCAGAGAACAAGGAGTGAGTACAGCTGCCGCCGACTTCCTTGCTCTGCACCAAAAATGGTGTGAGGAAAACCTGGAGTGGTTTCAGGGCAACCCGGGGCAAGAATTCTATGACAGCACTCCCGCCCTATCGCTATTAGATGAAGCCAGCAATTACTCACTACAGATAGGCGGCAAGCGGGTCCGGCCAGCCCTTTGTCTGGCAAGCGCAAATGCGGTGGGATTACAAGATCGAGGTCTGATAAGCCACCCCGCCGCCGCCCTGGAGCTAATCCACACCTACTCCCTGATCCATGACGACCTCCCCGCCATGGACAACGATGACCTGCGCCGGGGCCAACCCAGCCTGCACAAGGCCTACGACGAGGCCACCGCCATTCTGGTGGGGGATGGTCTGCAGGCAAGGGCATTCGAATTACTGGCGGATGCCCCCGGGCTCAGTGCCGAGCAGAAGATCGCCATGGTCAAGGTGCTGGCCGCTGCAGCTGGCCCGCAAGGCATGGTCGGCGGCCAGTTTATTGACATTCAGGCCACCGATTCCGATATGAGTCTAGACGAATTGCAGGCCATGCACTCCCTCAAAACCGGGGCTTTGATTCGTGCCTCCCTGGCTCTGGGGGGCATCGCCGCAGGCGCCACTGAGGAGCAATTGGCCGCTCTGGACAAGTACGGCACCCATATCGGCCTGGCCTTTCAGGTGGTGGACGATATTCTGGATGTGGAAGGGAACACCCAGACGCTGGGTAAGACGCAGGGGAAAGATGGGGAGGCCAACAAGCCAACCTATGTAAAATTAATGGGGCTGGAGGGGGCCAAGGCAGAGGCGCGGCGCCTGTTGGAAGCGGCACTGCATGCGTTGAAAGATTTCGGGAAGTCAGCTGATCATTTGCGGGGTTTGGCTCGGTATATCGTGGAGCGTGACCACTGACCAACCTACATAGCGCGCGGCACCTGATAAAACAGGGCCGGCTCTGCGCACCCTTCGGCGCTGCCCGGCCCCTCAAACAGATGGCCCAATTTCCCCGCTTCGAGAATCACCGTAAACCGCGAGAGTGTACAAAAAGGATGGAATAGTAGCATTTGACGAAGTACGGCCAAGCCGTATACTCTTGAATGTGAATACAGTCGTAGAAACAAAAATGTTCAGTGCGAAGGCCGCCAAGGCCTGGACACCCAAGCAATATGAGGATTTTGTTGTACATATTGCTAACAACCCCGAGGCAGGAGAAGTTGTTCCTGGTTCTGGTGGTGTCCGAAAAATTCGCTGGGACAAGGGGGGTGCCGGAAAACGCGGCGGTGTACGAGTCGTTTATTTTAACAGTGCTACCGAGAAAACCTGGCTTTTAACCCTGTATGTAAAAAATGAACGGGAGAACATTCCCGCTCATGAATTGAGGAAAATTAAGGAGGCTATCAATGGCTAGGAAAATGGGTGCAGCAGGGCAAGCGTTACTTGATGAGGTACTGGCCATCAAAGCTGGAGCGCCGGCCAAAACCTGGACACCAGAGCAATTACTGGTCATTTCTGTGCGAAAGCAGCTCAAGAAGTCACAGATGGCTTTTTCAAAATTGCTGGGTGTCCCCATTGGTACAATAAGAGACTGGGAGCAAGGGCGTAAGCAGCCTGACAGTGCCGCAGTGACACTCATTAAGGTTGCTCAAAATAACCCGGAAATTTTGGAAGAAATTGCTGCTTAGCTACTTAACTGCAGCAGCCCACTCAGCTATTTTGTGAAAAAATAGTCCCAAATAAGAGACCCTACCCCCGCCCTTCAAATATATGCCCCAACTTCCCCGCCTTGGTCTGCAAATACTTCTCATTATGCGGATTACTGTCCGTATGCAGCGCAATCCGCTCCACCACTTCCACCCCGTGCTCTTCCAGGGCAGTGACTTTGCGGGGGTTATTGGTCATTAATCGTACAGATTTAATGCCCAGGTGCTCAAACATGGGCCCCAATACGCTGTAATCGCGCATGTCGGCGCCAAAGCCCAGTTGCTCGTTGGCTTCCACGGTATCGGCGCCGGCGTCCTGGAGTTTGTAGGCCTTGATCTTGTTGAGTAGGCCGATGCCGCGGCCTTCCTGTCTCAGGTAGAACAGGGCGCCCCTACCCTCCTCGGCGATGGCTTTTAGGGCGGCCTGCAACTGGTTGCCGCAGTCGCAGCGCATACTGAACAGAGCGTCGCCGGTGAGGCATTCGGAATGGACTCGGGTCAATACGGGCTCGCCATCGGCCACATCACCCATGGTCAGGACCAGGTGTTCCTTATTGGCTCCGGTATCTTCGAAGCCATGCATGTCGAACTCGCCCCAGGCGGTGGGGAGGAGGGAGGATTCTATATAGCGTACTGACACGCGGTCTATCCGTCAGAAAAGGTTGGCCATTCTACCAGTTTTCGCTGGCAACGCGAGTGATGCCTTTGCCAATGGAATATATCGGGTATCGCGCAGCGCAGGGGGCTCGATGGACATTGATGGTGAGGGGAAGCAGCTCGGCGGTGGGGAGAGCCGGCTTGATGGTGCGCGGTGCGCACCCTACAAATCTGCTGTGGGGTGCAGTCGGGTACTTTGCGGGGTGGCCCGCCTGGCTACCAGGCTCTGGACAGGGACAGTACGCCGTTGTTTTCCTGGATTTTCACATGCTGTAAATAGGTCATGCCCAGCAGCAGGGTGGCGGGGAAATCACCCTCCACCACTGAGGCACGCACGTTGTTTACCAGGATGCCACCCACGCTGACTGAGCGCAGGGTGACCATATGGGCGGGGATCACACCGCTGGCTGTCTCCACTTTGGACGGGATTCCAGCACTGTAATCAATCCCGAGAGCCTGGGCCTGGGCGGAACTCATGGCCACCACATTCGCACCGGTATCTACCAGCACCTGTACCTGGCGGCCGTTTATGCTCGCTGTGGTGTGGTACTGGAGCATGGCGTTACGTTGGATGGTGACTACCTGCTCTTTCGGCTCCTGGTAGCTGGAACCGATACGACGGGAGATGCCTACGACCATTTGCTGACCATCGACCTCCAGGGTCGCGGTGCGGGAATAGGCCGCAATGAGGGTGACGCCGCCAAAAGATTGCCCCACTTTCAGGGTTTTGCGCTGGCCGTCTATTTTTAGAACCGCGGTGCCGGGAAGCAGCGCCTCCACCTCGATACCGGGCGTCGCGGAAAAGGATCCGCCAGCAACCAGAGCCAGTGCGATCAGCGTCGCTAACATTAACAACTTGCGCATAAAAAGCCCTCCGGCTAATACCAAGCTAATACCCTACAAACACCAGGGCGACATGCAGGGTGACGCAGGCCATAGCGCCCGCCACGATGTCGTCGACCATAATGCCAAAACCGCCACCCACTTTCTTGTCCAGCACACTGATCGGCCAGGGCTTGATGATATCAAAGATGCGAAATACCACGAAACCGGCAATTATCCACACCCAGTCCACCGGCACGGCCCACATAGT
>JAUVBI010000021.1 GCA_030591305.1 Pseudomonadota bacterium | reverse complement strand
TTGTTCTTACCAATAAGCTCCCTGTCAGCGCCTATCGTGGAATGGGCCCCCCTCCCCACTTTTTTGTACTGGAACAAATGATGGATATAGCCGCTCGAGGCCTGGGGATGGACACAGCAGAAATTCGTCGCAGGAACTACATTCAACCAGAGCAGTTTCCCTACACTATTGTAAGCGGCAATGTATACGATAGCGGGGAATATGAGAAAGCTCTCGATAAAGTACTGGAAATGGGCCAGTACCATGAACTCAGGAAACAACAGGAAATTGCTCGCAAAGAGGGCCGCTATTTAGGCATTGGTATTGCCAATGCTGTCGAGCCCGGAGTCTTCGACTGGAATGCCTATGCCATTGTAGGCCAGCAGGGAATTGGCATCCCGGAAAGTGTGACGGTCTCTTTCGATGTGTTTGGAAATATTACGGCAAGAGTGGGGTTTACCACTGAAGGGCAAAGTCAGTACACCTTGATAGCCCAACTTCTGGCCGATTACTTCCATCGTGAGTTGAGTGATATCAACGTTATTCCCCTGGATACACTTTCAGCTCCCCCCGCTTTCGGGCCCGGGGGAAGCCGCCTTGGTGTCGCTCTCGCGGGAGCAGTCATGGGAGCCGCCAAAAAGCTTAAACAAAAGATGGTTAGCATTGCGGCACAATTGCTGCAATCAACGCCCGATATGGTCGAGCTGATTGATGGCGAGTTACGAGTCATAGGCACTCCCGAAGTGAAGATGACTGTAACAGAGGTCGTCGGTGTTGCACTGGGACGTTCCGACCTGCTGCCCCAGGGAATGGAAATGGGCATGGAAGCAAGCAGTTCCTGGACGGCCCAGGACCGCAATGTTGCCGATGACGAGGGCAGAGCAAGAAGCTATTTGACCGCCGCAAATGCCTGCCACCTGGTATTGGTTGAGGTAGATGCCGAAACTGGAAAAACCACCATTTTGAAATATTATATTGTGGATGATTGCGGCACACGCCTTAACCCCGCGGCCGTTGAAGGAATGACCCAGGGGGGTGTCGCTCAGGGTGTCGCTGCGGCCCTGCTGGAGGAATACCCCTATAATTCTGATGGGCAGCCACTGGCATCAACCTTTGGGGATTACCTACTTCCCTCCATTCACGACGTTCCCATGACCGAAAAATTTGCCATGGTGACCCCCTCTCCTCTTTCGCCATTGGGCGCAAAAGGCTGCGGTGAAGGGGCTATTCACACGACCCCGGCCGCGGTACTCTGCGCCATCAACGATGCATTGACACCCTTTTCCACCCTGGCCAGGGAAGTACCCGCCTCCCCCAACAGGCTATGGAAACTGATACAGGCTGCCAGACAGGGCAAGGCGGAATAATGACAGAGAACTCATCTGCCAAGATCGGTCCTGACTATGCCGGCATTGGTCAAAAAGTAACCTGAGGAGAAGAAAAATGAGATTTGGATTTCACCTGTTTATGGTCAAACCCGATGAGTTACAGGGTATAGCACGCACCGCTGATGAGTGTGGCTGGGACAGCATTCAGGTGGCCGATGCGCCCTTTTTCCCTGAGGAAATTTCTGTCCCCTACCCCTATACGCCTGATGGCAAGCGCTTTTGGCCCCTGGACATGCCTGTGTTGGACCCCTGGGTGGCTATCACTACCATGGCAGTTGTGACCGAACGTATCCGCTTCTTTCCCTCCGTGCTCAGGCTGGCAGTGCGCCAACCTCTGTTGGAAGCCAAGAGCCTGTGCTCGGTGGCAGCGGTCTCCAACGACCGGGTGGCGCTTGGGGTGGGACTGGCCTGGATGCCCGAGGAGTTCAAATGGCTGGGCCAGGACAAAAAGACCCGCGGTGCCCGCCAGAACGAGGCCATTCAAGTGATACGCCTCCTCCTGGAAGGCGGTATGGTCGAATTCCACGGCAAGTACATCGACTTCGATCGCCTGATAATGGCGCCGGTACCCGAGAAAAAAATTCCTATCTACGTGGGCGGAACAACCAGGCCTGCCCTGCGACGTGCGGCGCGCTATGGTGACGGCTGGCTCAGCGTCATTCACGATATGAGCGAGGTTGAAGGGGTTATAGCGGAGCTGAACGGGTTTCGTCGGGAATTTGGCCGCGAAAATGAGCCCTTTGACATCATAATGCACTGCCCCGACGCGGAGAGCGCAGACGATATTCGTCGCCTGGAAGACATGGGGGTTACGGATCTACAGGTCACGCCCTGGAGTGAGAAAATTCTGGCCGAACAAGGGGTGGGTGCCATCATGCAACAGCAACCTTCGCTGGAGATAAAACAGGATGCGATCAAGCGCTACGCCGATGAGGTGATTGCCAGGTTCAGCTAAAGCGGCATAAGCTCCACTGTTCCATCAGCTCTAGTCTACGTGCAGCTGCTTAACTATATCGGCGACGCGGTCCTCATCTTGCAGCAGGGCTTTGGGGAGATCCAGCAGCACCGAATTATAGGCTCCTGCAGCGCGCGCCTTTAGTTTAGCGGGAAATTCATCGTAGGTACCGACGATAGCCCACTCATCCAGCATGTCGTCCGTGATCTGCTTTGGTAATTCAGTCCACTTTCCCCGCACTGAAAGCTCGTGTAGTTTTGTGCCCAGATCATCCCAGCCATGGTATTTGAGTACCGAGTGATAGGAACGGGTGGAGGCATAGAATGATATCTGTTGTTTGAGGGCTTCTTTAGCCTTCGCCACGCCCTCCTCGTCGGCAGCAAGTGCCAGAAAGGGTGAACCTACGATATCCACATCCTCCAGCTTGCGCCCCGCTTTTTTGGCCCCCTGCTCAATCGCCAGTGCCAGTACATCCCGGGAGTAGGCGAAGGTAGCAACAGGGTGGGCACGCAGGCCTGCACACAGCTCGCCGCACAGTTTCGCGTTGTAGGTATTTACCGCCGCGATATATATGGGAACATCGGGATACTCAATAGGACCGGGATTAAAGAACGGCGACATCATAGTGTACTGGTAATGCTCACCCTCAAAATACGTGGGTTCTTTGGGGTTCTGGAATGTTTTGAACATCGCCTGCATGCACTGTATGTACTCGCGCAGACGCGGCCCGGGGGCACCAGTCCAGGGGGTAGCATAGCGACGCTGTATATGCCCCTTTACCTGGGTGCCCAGACCCAGTTGAAAGCGCCCCTCGGACAAATGTTGTAAATCCCAGGCAACCTGGGCAGTCGCCATGGGGCTGCGAGGAAAGGCCACAGCCACATTGGTACCAATACGAATTTTGCTAGTGTGCTCTGCCACGATGCCAAGGGGCAAAAATGCATCGTGTCCCGCCTCCGGCGTGTTCACCACATCAAACCCCAGACGCTCAGCCCTGCGTCCTGCTTCGGCAATGGAGGTCAGGCTTTGTGCCTCCTGCCCCCGGCCCGCGTACTGGGCGGTTTCCGGACCCAGGATCACGCTTTCCACCTTCAGTGACATACTACACCTCGACGGTATTCCACTTTAATAAATCATGAAAAACCATTCTAATAGTAGCTTCAGGTCAAATCCGGACTTCAACATCTCATTTTCGGTCATCCAGACACTGATAGCGGGGTCGGGAGTTTATTTTATCCCCGGGAAAAGGTAGATTCCGGTGAGCTGAAAGAACGTAGCGATACGACCACTTGATTCGAACACAGCATTTCGAATGCACTATGAAAAACCTATTACAGGAAGAGTGATTATGAGCGACCCACTGCACACACTATTATGTGAACAGCTGGATATTGAATACCCGGTAGTAGCATTCACCCACTGCAAAGATGTAGCGGTCGCAGTAATAAACGCCGGCGGCTTCGCCGTACTGGGTGAAGCCATGCATCCACCCGAACATATCCGCGCCGATATCAAGTGGGTTCGCGAGAGGGTCGGCAACAAGAAGTTTGGAATCGACCTGGTACTGCCAGCTTCCGTTTCTGAAAAGGTAACCGTTGAAGAGCTGATGGCAATGATTCCGGATGAGTCGCGCGCATTCGAGCAGGTGATCAAAGCCAAGTACGATGTACCCGACCCCAAGGAAGCGCCTGACCTGCACACCTGGGGTGGGCTGGACCAGTCACGCGCACTGGCTCAACTGGAAGTTATTTTTGAAGAAAATGTACCCGTGTTCGCCTCTGGCCTGGGCTCACCTAAATTCCTGCTGGAGCGGGCACATAAGCAGGGCATGATGGTGTGGGGGCTGGTTGGCACACCGCGTCAGGCCCAAAAACAAATTGACGCCGGTGTCGACGTGATTATTGCTCAGGGCTACGATGCCGCTGGCCACACCGGTCAAATTGGCACTCTGTCTATCGTGCCCCAGGTTGTCGACCTGGCCGAGAAAAAAGGCATTCCAGTGTTAGCTGCGGGCGGCATTACCACCGGCAGACACCTGGCGGCCACTCTGGCATTGGGTGCCTCCGGTGTATGGACTGGCTCCCTGTGGCTGACCTCACGTGAATCTGATCTCAACCAGCCATTGAAGGAACGTTTACTGGAGTGCGAGACTACCGACACAATGTACTCAAACTGCATCTCCGGCTACACCATGCGCACCACCCGCTGCCCCTGGCACGATGAGTGGATGGGCCCCGATGCGCCGCCCGTGTTAAAAGCACCTCTGCAGATGATGCTGTCATCCGACTATATTCAGGGCTCACTGGACTACCAGCGCAAAGACCTGATGACCGAAGCAGCTGGCCAGGGCATTCACTATATCACCGAGATGAAGCCAGCACGGCAGATTCTATCCGACATCATTGATGAGGCTATGGACGTATTTGATCGTTTTGCGGGCGATGATGACAACTGAGAATACCGCACCTCCCTACAAGAGCGGCTTCAACGCCGATTACGAGGGCAGGCGCGCCGAATGCGATGGCGGCGCCCAGATAGCAGAGACAAAATATGCTGGACGCCAGTTTTTTGCCGGCACACTGACCGGGAATTATCGCGACTTTGGCAACTACCCCTGGCGCTGGTATTTGCTGGCAAACTTGACAGAAAAGCCGGAAACATACGCCCAGGAGTCAGTCTGGTGCGATGAGGAAAGCCTTTTCCTGATGAACAATTAGCGGGAGATTAACAATATGCGAATCGTTGTATGTGTGAAGGCAGTACTGGACCCGGATGCGGTGAACAATTATGTCCTGGCGGGAAACCTGAAAATTGGCGCCGATGGAAAAACGCCGGATGTGTCAGCCATCCCGCAAATTATGAATGGCTTCGATGAGCAGGCGATGGAAGCTGCATTGCGGATTCGTGATGCGGGGGTTGATTGCACCATCACCGCCATATCTATCGGCCCCGACCTGAAATCCCTGCTCAGGCATTGCACCGCTTTGGGAGCCGATAAAACAGTTGCTATTCACGCAGACCCGGGCTCTCTGGACAGCCAGGTAACCGCCAATATTCTGGCGGCAACTATCCAAAAAAACGATGGGGCCGATCTTGTCCTGTGTGGCCGCCAGGCTTCCGATGATGACCAGGGAGTGGTACCTGTGTTAATTGGCGAAAAGCTGGGAATGCCTATTGTACCCCTTGCGCGCGCCATCGAAGTCAATGGATCGACCTTGAAAGTAACCCGGGCAACGCCGGATGGCGATGAGGTTGTTGAAGGCGCCACTCCCGCTGTTGTCACCATCAGCAACGAACTGGGTGACCCACGCTTCCCGACAGCAAAGGGCAAGATGGCCGCCCGCAAGAAAAAGCCTGTCAATATCTCCATCGACGATCTGGGACTATCAGCACAGGAGCTGACACCGGGCGTTGTACTTTCCAAACAGTACGTACCTGAAGTTCAGGGCAACTGCGAGTTTATTGAAGGCTCCCCTGCAGAGGCGGCCAGAATCCTGATTGACAAACTGAGGGCAGACAATGTAATTGATTGTTGAACTTACCTGACATTCACAAGCCGCCTATAATCTTGCGGGAAGGGGCGCAATTGACAGGTGAATTAGAATCACTCCCACTCGATAGTCGCAGGCGGCTTGCTGCTGATATCGTAGGTCACCCGGGAAACCCCGGATATTTCATTGATAATGCGATTGGAGCAGCGCTCCAGCAAGTCGTAGGGCAAATGTGCCCACCTGGCAGTCATAAAATCAACAGTCTCAACCGCGCGCAGGGCAATCACATATTCATAGCGGCGGGCATCCCCAACGACTCCGACCGATTTTACGGGCAGGAACACGGCGAAGGCCTGGCTGGTTTTATGGTACCAGTCGGCGGCGTGTAACTCCTCCATAAAGATGGCATCTGCCTGACGCAATAAATTGGCGTATTCCTTTTTTACCTCTCCGAGAATACGCACGCCCAGGCCGGGCCCGGGAAAGGGATGACGATACACCATGTCATAGGGCAGCCCCAGCTCCAGGCCGATTCGCCGCACTTCATCCTTGAACAGTTCTCGCAGTGGTTCTACCAACTCAAAATTCATGTCATCGGGCAGGCCACCGACATTGTGGTGTGACTTGATGACATGTGCCTTGCCAGTTTTAGCGCCGGCAGATTCAATGACGTCGGGGTATATAGTGCCCTGGGCCAACCATTTTACATCCTGCAGTAAGGTAGCCTCTTTATCAAAGATATCGATAAAGGTATTGCCAATGACCTTGCGCTTTTTCTCTGGGTCAGAAACGCCTTTTAGTCTACCCAGAAACAGGTCTTCTGCATTACTGCGTATGACCTTAACGCCCATGTTTCGGGCAAACATATCCATCACATGGTCACCTTCATTCAGGCGCAACAGGCCGTTGTCGACAAACACGCAGGTCAGCTGGTCGCCAATCGCCCGGTGTAACAGCGCGGCCACAACCGAAGAATCGACACCGCCGGAGAGGCCCAGCAATACCTTGTCGGTGCCGACCGTCTCACGCACAGTGGCAATGGCATCCTCTACAATATGCGCGGGAGTCCACAGGGCTTCACAGCCACATATTTCCATGGAGAAATGTTCAAAAATACGCATACCCTGCAAGGTATGGGTAACCTCGGGGTGAAACTGTATACCGAAGAAAGGCTTGCTCTTGTGGGCCATACCGGCAATAGGGCAGTTTTCGGTTTCTGCAATCAGGTCAAACGCCTCCGGGAGCTCAACCACCTTGTCACCGTGGCTCATCCACACGTCCAGCAGGGAATTCCCGTTATCGTCTATATGATCGCGAATGTCGTGCAACAGGCCTTTTTGACCCAGTGTGCGAATCTGGGCATAGCCAAATTCACTGGTGGCCGAACCGGCTACGCGGCCACCGAATTGCTCCGCCATGGCCTGCATGCCGTAGCAGATACCCAGTACAGGAACACCCATTTCAAAAACACAGGCGGGCACCCGGGGAGATTCACTGGCAGCCACTGACTCCGGGCCGCCCGACAGAATGATTCCCCTGGGGTTAAATGCACGAATATCATCTTCGGTAACGTCAAAAGCGCGTATCTCGCTGTATACGCCTGCCTCCCGGATACGCCGGGCGATGAGCTGGGTATATTGGGAGCCAAAGTCCAGAATAAGAATTTTCTGGGCGTGAATATCTGCGGTCATGGTGTTTCCTGCTGTGTAGCCTTAACGCTCAACAGCGCAGGCATTTGGGCACACTGGTATCTGGCAAGCCTAGCGCACCGGATAGTTAGGGGGTTCTTTGGTAATGGATACATCGTGTACATGGCTCTCAGACATACCGGCCGTGGTGACGCGAATAAATTCGGGGCGAGTACGCATCACATCGATGTTCTCACTGCCGGTATAACCCATGGCCGAGCGCACGCCGCCCATCAACTGATGAATAATGGCAGCCACCGGCCCCTTGTAAGGCACACGGCCCTCAATGCCTTCGGGCACCAACTTCTCTGCCCCTTTACTGGCATCCTGAAAATAGCGGTCGCTGGAACCCTGGGTTTGTGCCATAGCACCCAGGGAACCCATACCGCGATAGGCTTTATAGGTTCGACCCTGGTACAGCTCTACTTCACCCGGGGCCTCCTCGGTGCCGGCAAACATACTGCCCATCATCACCGAGTGCGCACCGGCCACCAGCGCCTTGGCGACATCACCTGAAAAACGAATACCACCGTCGGCAATAAGCGGCACATCGGTGTTGGCAAGCGCCTCAGCCACATTGGCAATTGCTGTAATTTGGGGAACGCCTATACCGGTAACAATACGGGTGGTGCAGATAGAACCCGGGCCAATGCCGACTTTAACCGCATCGGCACCTGCATCGACCAGCGCAACGGCCGCGGCGGCGGTTGCGATATTGCCGCCTATTACCTGCAGGTCGGGAAAGGCCGCCTTGATCATTTTTACCCGTTCAATCACATTGTGGGAGTGGCCGTGGGCGGTATCGACCACCACCACATCAACCCCGGCCTCAACCAGAGCGGCTACCCTGTCGTCGGTATCGGGGCTGGTACCCACAGAGGCACCGACGCGCAGGTGACCGTATGAATCCCTGCAAGCATTGGGGAAGCTCTCTGCCTTGTCAAAATCCTTAACGGTTATCAACCCGCACAGATCGAAGTTGCCGTTGATCACCAGAATTCTCTCTATTCGGTGTTGGTGCAGCAAGCCCTGAACTTCAGTGGCACTTGCCCCCTCCCTGACGGTAACCAGCTTATCTTTTCCGGTCATTATGCTGGAGACCAGCTTTGTTGTATCGGACTCAAATCGCACATCCCGTCTGGTGACAATACCCACCAGGTCGTCGCCGTTGAGAACTGGCACGCCCGAAATACCATGGGCGCTGGTCAGCTCTCTCAATTCGGCGATGGTGGCCGATTGCTGAATGGTAATAGGATCTTTAACCACACCACTCTCATATCGCTTAACCTTGAGAACTTGCCGGGCCTGCTGGGCGATAGTCATGCTCTTGTGAACAATGCCTATACCGCCATCCTGTGCCATGGCGATGGCCAGATTGGCCTCAGTAACCGTATCCATCGCTGCCGAGAGCAGTGGAATATTCAGTTCGATACCCCGTGTTAGCTTACTTTTAAGGCATACGTCTGTGGCAACTACCCTGGAAAAAGCGGGCAGTAGCAGTACATCGTCAAAAGTCAGGGCTTCCTGGACGATTCGCAGCATATAATCGATCTCCTGTTGGCAGCGTTGAACTAAACGTGTAATTATAAATCCTCGACCATGCCGCGTAAACACTCAAGTCCAACAAAGTAGACCTCAACACCATGCATTTCAGCCAGACAAGCGCGCCACCCGCCCTGAGCGTAAGCCAGCTCAACAGGCAGGCCAGAACCCTGCTGGAGAGTCACTTTGATTTTGTATGGGTAGAGGGAGAGGTAAGCAACTTCGCCGCCCCCTCCTCTGGCCACTGGTACTTCTCCCTGAAGGATGGTGGTGCCCAGGTCCGCTGCGCCATGTTTCGCAATCGCAACCAACGGGTGAAACTAACGCCAAAAAATGGTGATGCCATACGTCTGCGCGCTCGTGTCTCCCTGTATGAAGGCCGGGGGGAATTCCAGCTTATCGTCGAACATATGGAGCCCGCCGGCGCCGGGGCCCTGCAGGCCGCCTTCGAGGCACTGAAAGCCCGGCTGGCCAGCGAGGGCTTGTTCGACGCCGATCGTAAACAGCAACTACCCGACTCAATATCTGCACTGGGGGTTATAACGTCCCCCACCGGAGCGGCCATCCACGACATTCTCACCGTCCTGAAGCGTCGATGCCCGACGATAGAGGTCTATTTAATTCCTGTGGCGGTACAGGGGGAGCAAGCTGCACCAGAGATCAGCAGTGCCATAGAGCGCACCAACCGCTGGCAACAGGAGGGGAAAATATCCCTGGATGCCCTGATAGTAGGCAGGGGCGGCGGCTCCCTGGAAGACCTGTGGGCATTTAACGAGGAGGTAGTTGCCAGGGCCATTGCCGCCAGTGAGCTGCCCATTGTCAGCGCCGTGGGGCACGAAATCGATTTCACCATCGCCGACATGGTGGCAGACCAGCGCGCGCCTACACCCTCCGCCGCCGCCGAAATGCTCAGCCCGGACCAGCGCGAATGGCAAAACCAACTGGCCGCCATGGAACAAAAACTGCAACAATTGATGCGGCGAAAACTGGCCGATTGCGCCAGGGAACTGGAACACCTGCGCCGCCGACTGCGCCACCCCGGCCACCAATTGCGCGAGCAGAGCCAGCGCCTGGATGACCTGGAACAACGCCTACAAGCCGCCATGCAGCGCAAACTACAAAGCGCCGGCACCCGCCTCGCCCACCTGGCCCAGATGCTCGACTCCCTGAGCCCCCTGAGCACCTTGCAGCGCGGCTATGCCATTGTTACCGATGCGACAGGCAGCGTGATTACAGATGCGAGCGTGATGTCGCAGGGTGACAAGGTTGAGGCCCGATTGGCTAAGGGCCGACTGCAGCTTACCGTTGATAAATCCGAGTAATGTATTGAAGCTGGGGTATAAGTTTTGGGGGTAAGTCCCGCTGACAGAAGCCCGTTAGCTTCCAACCCAAACCAAATTTACAGCAGACTAATACTTAGCAGGAAGCCGAGTATTAATAATGATATGTCGCCCCTCAAACCGGATATACTCACCAATCGTCAGATCCTTGAGGATACGCGCAACCATCTCGCGTGAAGCACCAACCCGGTCGGCGATATCCTGCTGCGTGAGTTTTTCGGGGATATACAAAGTGCCATCGCCGCGCTCTTCAGACAAGTCCATTAGCACGTTAGCCACGCGCCCATAAACATCCTGTAGCGCCAGGCTTTTAACATCGGCAGTCAGTTTGCGCACTCGCTGGGCCAGATTGCGAATTAACTGGCGCGCAATATTGGGGTATTTGTCGAGTACCCGGTTGAAGTCTTCTTTATAGATGATGCAGAAACTGGATTTTTCGACGGTGCGCACAGAGGCAGAGCGCGTGGAATCGTCTACCAGAGCCAGCTCACCAAAATAGTCACCGGCACTCTGGGTGTTCATAATGAACTCTTTGCCATTTTTGTCGCTGCAGTACACCTTAACCTTGCCCGACTCAATAATAAAAAGTGAATCTGCTGCGTCATTCTCATGAATGACAACAGTATTTTTCGGGAACGATCTACTCGCGCTACTGGCTGACAGCGCTTCCAACTCTTCGGATGAGAGACCTTGAAAAATTTCTACTTGCTGCAACATCTAAAGTACCTGACTCAGTTGTTAAGCCTAATCCATGAAGCTCGTTGGTTAATAATAACCTAAACTTCTACTCAAGCGCACTAGTGAAATGCAATAACAAGAGCTAAATCACACCCCCACCCTAATATAACGAACAAAATCGCCATTTCCACAGTTGCACCGGGCTCGCTATACTCCCCCATATGAAATCAGATATGAGGATCCCCCCAGGCCGTGACAGATAACGCCAACCAATCCCCCGCTTTCGGCAGCGACCTGCTTCTGCGCTCAGTGGCAGAGCTGCGTGAATTATTTGAAAGGCACAACGCAGATTTTGACGAACAGAACAAAGACGACTTCGCCCATTTGTTTCAAGGTGCAAAAAATCTGGAATCACTGCTGGATCACAGCCACAAGGGGGACAATACCCACGACCTGATGAATGCGCTTGCCGCCATCAAAGGTTATGCCGAGATGCTGCAGGAAGACCTGCCCAACCTGCCGAGTGAACTGGACGACACCTTCTCCCGCTTGCTAAAGGCCGTTGAAACCGCACAGGGCGCAGGGGTTAGCCAGCCAAGCCGAGACAGGCGGGTTATTACCTCAGAGCCCGGTTTTATCCTGGCGGTGGACGATCTACAGGAAAATCGCGAACTGGTTGCACGAAACCTGACACGATCCGGACACTTTGTGGTCACCGCTGCCAGTGGTGAAGAGGCCCTGCGCGCACTCGCAGAAACCGATGTCGACGTGGTTTTACTGGATCTATTTATGCCCGGCATGGACGGCCATGAAGTACTGCGGCGCATCAAGGACAACCCCGATTGGCGGGCCACCCCGGTCATCATGATATCGGGCCGCCAGGATATGGACGGTATTATCGACTGTATTGAAGCCGGTGCCGATGACTACCTGTTTAAACCTTTCAATCCCGTATTGCTACAGGCGCGTATCAAGGCCGGTATTGAGCGCAAACGCTGGCACGACAAAGAGCAGCAATTGCGACTGCAACTGGAACGCAACGAGAAATTCATACGCGCCACCTTTGGCCGTTACCTGTCGGACGAAATTGTCACCGATATCCTGGAGCGACCCGAGGGCCTGGAACTGGGTGGCGATCTGCGGGAAGTGACCATTATGATGTCTGATATCCGGGGCTTCACCACTATCTGTGAACACCTGGAGCCGGCCCAAGTTGTCAAAATGCTCAACCGTTACCTGGGGGCAATGACCGACATTATCATGGCCCATCAGGGAACCATCGACGAATTTATTGGCGATGCTATTCTCGCGGTGTTTGGTGCCCCCCAACACCGGAATGATGACGCCGACCGGGCGGTTCAGTGCGCCCTGGCCA
This sequence comes from Pseudomonadota bacterium, assembly GCA_030591305.1. Next base: position 8,523 of record JAUVBI010000021.1, on the reverse strand, counting down.
TGCAGGAGGCAATGGCCAAAATAAACACCATCAACCAGGGTGAGGGACTGCCGGAGATCAGTATGGGCATCGCGCTGAATACCGGGGACGTCATCGCCGGCAATATTGGCTCCGAGCGACGCAGTAAATACGGTTTTGTAGGCCATCCCATGAACCTGACATCGCGCATTGAAGAATTTACTGCGGGCGGGGAGATACTCGTCTCGGACAGCACATTACAGGCGCTGGAAGAGAACTATTGCGTGGGAAATAGCAGGGAAGAGAAGGTCAAGGGCATCGACCAACCCGTGCTTATTCATCACATTAAAGGACTGGCATCATGAGTAAGCAGCAACCCATTTTGCTGGTGGAAGATAACGAACTCAACCGCGACATGTTGATACGCCGACTAAAACGAGCGGGGCTGGATGTTATCTGGGCGGGTGATGGCCAGCAGGCCCTGGATCTCATGCGCAGTGAACTGCCCAGTGTTGTCTTGATGGATATGAACCTGCCGGTGCTGGATGGCTGGACCGCTTGTCGGCACGCCCGAGAAGATGAAAAAATAAAGCATATTCCAATCATTGCATTGACTGCCCATGCCATGGAGGCAGATCGCCTCAATGCACTGGATGCTGGCTGTAACGATTACGCGACCAAGCCCATCGACTTTCCGGGCCTTTTAATCAAAATAGAGAAGCTCACCCGAAAATGAGTCTACGCCGCCGACTGGTTCTGTCCCTGTTCACTATCCTGATTTTGTTTGCGCTCAACGTGGGCACACATTTCTGGGGGAGTTACGCGCGAAACGAAAGTATGGCCAAATACCGCACCTCTGTAACCGCTGGACAACTGGCAACCGAGGTAGAACAGCTGTTGGAAAACCAGCGCAAGCAATTCCAGGTGCTGGCCCTGCTGCGAGAGACAACCGATGAACCCCTGGAGAGCAGCGAGCTGCAACAGGCCGAAGATGACATAGGAAAGATTGCACTAAAAATTACCCGAATGGGCCGCATGAGCCATGATGTAACCCGTGCTCACTACGATAAATTGTCGCTCAGCAGCGAAGCCCTGCTGGAGCGCTGGCTGGATTTTTATCGCAATTATAACAACAGAGATTACAACATAGACTCAAACAACACGCGCCCCTACATGGAAGCCCGGCAGCGTCTGATGGAACTGGAGCAGAGGCAGACCTTCATTGCGGTGCAACAGGCAAATATTATCGACCGCACCATTGCCCTCACCGACAGAATAAGCATTATCGGCTTTCTGGCCTCTATTTTGCTGACCGCCATCCTGGGCTTCTTCCTGGTCCGCTATACCAACACCTCCCTGAAGCGGCTGAAAACAGGTACTGAGCGCATAGGCGCCGGCGACCTCAATTACCGTATCGACGACTTCGATGACAACAGCGAATTGGGTGAACTGGCGAACGCGTTCAACACAATGTCCGATAAATTGCGCAACGCCATCTATGATGTGCAACAGGCAAAAGAGGCCGCTGATGGTGCCAACGCCGCCAAGAGTATCTTCCTGGCCAATGTGAGCCACGAACTTCGCACTCCACTGAATGCCATTATTGGCTACAGTGAAATGTTGCACGATGAACTGGATGACAAGCGTGATATCAACCGGCCCCAGTTCCAGAAAGACCTGGGCAAGATCGTGTTGTCCGGCCGGCAATTGTTGGCTCTTATCAACGACATTCTCGACCTATCGAAAATCGAGACCGGTAAAATGTCATTGCACTGTGAAACATTAAACCCGGGAGAGATACTGACCCAGGTCTGTGAGACGCTTACACCTTTGTTACGCGACCGGGGGAACACTCTGGAGATGGGTAACTTCACCAAACTCCCCACCCTGTACAACGATGTGAGTAAATTCCGCCAGGTGTTTCTCAATTTGCTCAGCAACGCCTGTAAGTTTACCGAAAATGGTTATATCACCGTTCTTGCCCGCCCCATTGAAGACCGGCCCGGCTGGGTTGAATTCAGCGTACGCGACACGGGTATTGGCATGGATGACGAACAGCAGTCCAGGGTGTTTGATGCCTTTGTTCAGGCCAATTCGTACACCAGTGCGAACTATGGCGGAACCGGCCTGGGGCTAGCCATTTGTACCGACTACTGCACCCTGATGGGTGGTACTATCAGCGTTAGCAGTGAGCCGGGAAGCGGCTCAACATTTACTGTGATACTGCCGACTGACCCAGAGCTAGCTCACGAAGACGCTTCAGAGCTTCCTCCCGCTTGATCAGGTCTTCCCTCAGCGTGGCATTGTTGGCCTCCAGGTTGACAATGTGCCGCTGCATGACACCAAACGTTTCCAGCGATTCACGCATCAGGAGAATTTTCTGGTGAACCTCCATGCCGGGTTTAAGCTGCTTGTATAAGCGGCGATGTGCTTTGCGTGCGCCTGCCGGGTCGTAAAAGGGGCTTTTGGTCAAAGTACTCACGTAGGCAATGGCAATGTCTGCCTCCAACTGTGCTTCGGTGGATACCTCTACGCGCTTATAGCGCTGGAATGACTGTACCGCCTCAATATGATCACCCTCTGCCAGTGCGGTAAAACCCCGCTCAAGGAAGGTGTAATCGGGCACCGCCTCCACCACGCAAGTGCAGTGCTCAGTGGGTAGATTGAGTGTTAGCTCGGGAACACCTTGTGGAGTTGTGCTGCCACCGTTAACCGGAGTCATTGCGCCGTCCACTGGAGTCGTCGCAGTACATGCCTGTAGCAGACACAGAACGGCGAGGCTTGCCAGTGTGGCCGTTATCCTGAGCATACACCTCCCGATGTTCTAGATGAAAACACCAGTGTAACCTATTCTACCAGCGGGCATTGATCTATTCTGGCCGCATATGGGGGAATAATAATACATCCCGTATAGAGGGCGAATCGGTAAATAGCATGACCAGCCGGTCGATACCAATACCCTCCCCCGCTGTCGGCGGCAGGCCGTACTCCAGTGCGCGAATATAGTCGTGGTCGAAATGCATGGCCTCTTCGTCACCGGCGTCTTTCTCTGCAACCTGGGCATGAAAGCGTTCGGCCTGGTCCTCTGCATCATTCAACTCTGAGAAGCCATTGGCCAGTTCGCGTCCACCGACAAAAAACTCAAAGCGATCGGTAACAAAGGGGTCGTTATCGCTGCGCCGCGCCAAAGGGGACACCTCGGTGGGGTAGGCGGTGATGAATGTCGGTTGATCCAACAGGTGCTCCACCGTTTTCTCAAAGATCTCTATTTGTACCTTACCCAGACCCCAGCTGTCCTTGAGTGCAATGCCGAGTTTTTCTGCGATGTCGCGCGCACCCGCTTCATCAGCCAACTGCTGGGCCGAGATAGTATCGTTGTAGTGCACAATTGATTCAACAACCGTCATACGCACAAATGGTTTTGAAAAATCGTAGCTGCTGCCCTGGTACTCAATAGTTGTATTACCCAAAACGTTCTGGGTAATCTTACGCAGCATATCCTCGGTCAGGTTCATCAGGTCTTCATAGTCGGCGTAGGCCCAGTAAAACTCCAGCATAGTGAACTCGGGATTGTGTCGCGTCGATAGCCCCTCGTTGCGGAAGCTGCGGTTGACCTCAAACACACGCTCAAAACCACCCACCACCAGGCGCTTCAAATACAGCTCCGGGGCAATACGCAGATACATATCCATATTCAGGGCATTGTGGTGGGTGACAAAGGGCTTGGCTACCGCACCGCCGGGAATCACTTGCATCATAGGCGTTTCGACCTCCATAAAATCCAGGCCCTGCATATACTGGCGGATATAGTCGATGATTTTCGAACGTGTGCGAAACACTTCACGTGACTCGGCGTTAACAATAAGATCGACGTAGCGCTGACGATAGCGAATTTCCTGGTCGGATAGACCGTGAAACTTATCGGGCAGCGGGCGCAGGGCTTTGGTTAACAGCTGTACCTGCTCGATATTAATATACAAGTCACCCTTGCCTGACTTATGGATGGGCCCGGTTGCCGCAACAATGTCACCCAGGTCCCAACTTTTTATATCCGCCAGGGCTTCCTCGCCCAGAACCTTGCGATTGATATAGAGTTGGATCTGGTCACTGCCATCCTGGATCAGCAGAAAGGCACCGCGATTGCGAATCAAACGGCCGCACACGGAAAATGGTTTGCTGGCAGCCTCTAATTCCTCTTTCGAGCACTCTCCATACTCCGCCTGCAACTCATCTGCCATGGCAGTGCGACGAAAATCATTGGGGAATGGATTGCATTTAGCGCGGATGGCAGCCAGCTTGGAACGGCGTTCGGCAATCAACTTATTCTCATCAACCGAAGCTTCGGCGGTTTTGTCCTGCTCACTCATATTCTTATCTCATCTCTAAAACCGTGGGTGAAAAACCGGGGACGAAAACCGGGGACGTAGCACAATTAATTCGACACGGGCACGCAGTTGCGTGCCCGTGTCGAATTAATTGTGCTACGTCCCCGGTTTTCATAAGCCGCTCTTTAGGGAGGCTTCTATAAACGGGTCCAGGTCGCCATCCAGCACGGCCTGGGTATTGCTGGTTTCGACGCCGGTACGTAAATCTTTGATACGCGAGGCATCCAGGACATAGGAGCGAATCTGACTGCCCCAGCCAATATCCGATTTACTGTCTTCCTGGGCCTGTTTCTCGGCATTGCGCTTAGACATCTCCATCTCATACATCTTCGCTCGCAGCAGTTTCATCGCGCTATCGCGGTTCTGGTGCTGGGAACGCTGGGTCTGGCACTGCACCACAATACCGGTTGGTTTGTGGGTGAGCCTAACAGCTGAGTCGGTTTTATTAACATGCTGGCCACCGGCACCACTGGCGCGGTAGGTATCCACACGCAGGTCGGCCGGATTGATCTCTATCTCGATATTGTCGTCAATTTCCGGGGACACAAACACCGAGACAAAAGAGGTGTGGCGACGGCTGCCCGAGTCAAAAGGCGACTTGCGCACCAAGCGATGCACACCGGTTTCAGTGCGCAGCCAGCCGAAGGCATATTCACCCTGGAATTGAATGGTGGCGCTTTTAATACCAGCCACCTCTCCGGCGGAGGCCTCAATTAATTCTGTTTTAAAGCCCTTGGCCTCGCCCCAGCGCAAATACATGCGCAATAACATTTCAGCCCAGTCCTGGGCCTCGGTGCCCCCTGAGCCCGACTGTATATCCAGGTAGGCATTATTGGGGTCCATCTCACCGCTGAACATGCGGCGAAACTCCAGTTTCTCCAAGCTGACGAGCAGACTGGCAATCTCGGCCCTGATTTCCTCAACCGTTTCGACATCATCTTCCGCCGCAGCCATTTCCAGCAGATCCCCGGCATCTGCGGCACCGGTATCAAGTTGCTCAATGGTTTGCACAATGGCTTCCAGAGAGGAGCGCTCGCGCCCCAACTCCTGGGCACGGCCGGGATCATCCCAAACGCTGGGCTCGGCCAGCTCCAACTCTACTTCCGCCAGGCGCTCTTTGCACAGAGCGTAGTCAAAGATACCCCCTGAGCACGTCTGTGCGCAGATTAATGTCTTTCAGCTGTTGCACCAGGGGATTTATTTCGAGCATTTTGAGCTTATTCCTATCAAAAAGGCGCGTATTTTACCGCAGGGTGGGACCGCTGTGTAGATTAACTGCCCGGAATTCCCAGCCGCGCTAGAAGTGATTGAGGATATAACCCAGCAACATCACCTGCGGAACGGCAATCAAAGGCAGATACAGAGCAATTTTCCAGGACTTGGTGGTGTCCCGAATCGACATTATTTCCGTGTAGTCTGTCGCAACACCCGCCATCAGAAAAGTAAAGCTATTGCCCGGGGCGGCTGCCCGGTTCATGAGGTCGGCAGCGATGGGTGTGGCACCCTCGGAGCATACTTCAATCACGGTGGCGACAAGCAGCGTCAACCAGAGGCCCGCGAAGGTCGCGCCAAACCAGGTGGCAAAAGCATCCTCGGGAACCGTTGCGCGAATCAATGCCGCCAGCAAAAGGCCAAAAAATGTCCAGCGAATAACCACCCGAGAGCCCTCTACCCCGTCTTTAAACAGGCGACCTGTGCCACCCCAGGAATAGGTAATTGAACGCCGAAACTCTACCCACATAGGGCCCAGCGGCCTCTCTTCACCCAGTAGTGCCCGGTGCGGATTGTCGAGCAAGGTTCCCCGCCGTACCAGGGCATCAAAAATGAGACCCGTGATTATGCCTATAACAAAAGACAATAAAATAAACAGCAGTGTCCAACCCACACCAATAAGGCCGAACAATATAAGCGTCAGGGAAAAGGAGTTCCAGGGGCTGGCCAGCAAGAAGGCCATTACCTGTCCTATGCTGGCACCGCGCTCGTAGAGCTTCATACCCACCGCCAAAATACCATGGCTACACAAGTCCAACAGAAGACCGGCAGCCGTCGCCCGCAGCAAACCACCCAGGCCGGCATTGCGGCCCAATATTCCCATCACCAGTTCCCGGGGAACCCTGGCCAGAATACCGACGAAAACAACCCCCAGCGCAATGCCCCACCACATCAGGTTGAACAGCTCGAAGATACCACCGACAAACAGTGCCAGCGCACTGTCGTGGACATGTTCCGGCTGAAGGGCACCGGCAACATAGGAGATAGCCACCAGAACAATGCAGGCCCAGAAAAAATAATCTCGCTTGGCGGGCTTGTCACAACAACCCGACTCTTCAGTGTCTACCTCGGCGGCGCAACATGACGACGGCACAGCTTTAGGCGTTTTATCTTCGTTGCAACAATCACTCATAGGGACACCTCCAGGCCCGCCAGGTCATCCAATATGGCGCAATCAGGGCCCTCATCGCCATTACAGCGCCGGGCCATGGTGCGCAGCACACCCTGCATGGCTTGCAGTTGGTCAATTCGTTGTTGTAGCTGCTCTGCTTTTTCCAGAACAAGATTTTTGGCATGGGCACTATGGCGAGAAGAATTCCTGAGCAAGCCCAATAGCTGGCTGCTCTCCTCAAGGTTAAAACCCACTTCCCGCGAACGGGCCAGAAATAACAACTCTCTCACGGCCCGGTCATTGTATTGCCTGTAGCCATTGGCACTGCGAAGAGCAGGTTCGATCAATGCGATGTCTTCGTAATAGCGAATTGTCTTATTGCTCAAACCGCTTCGTTTGGCCGCTTCCGAGATATTCATTGGTACGCTCCCTATCTAATGGAGCCAATGTAAACCTTACAGTAGCTAGAAGGTCAAGACCTTTTATCAAAATGACTCAGCAAGTGGCTGGCGAGATATTTTCCACCATAAGCTGCAGGGAACGATTCCCCCGGTACTCGTTTACATCCAGGCGGTAGGCGAGTGTCACGGTTTCTATTGATTCGTCAGGCCATACCGCCAAATCGACATTAAAGGCAATGGCATCAATCAGTTTTTTACTGCCCAGGGGCGACAATACCAGTTTCAAGTGCTTTTCACCCACCAGGCGCTGCTGCACCACGTAAAACTGACCGTCAAACACTGGCTCTGGAAAGTGTTGCCCCCAGGGGCCGGAAAATCGCAACTCAGTTGCCAGGGCAAGATCGAAGTCGTCCTCGCCTAACTCGCCGTCGGACTCAATAAGCGCCTGCAAATTGACGTCGTCGGCGTGCCGCGCTACTTCCTCGACAAAGGCCCGGGAGAAATCGTTGTAGGAATCTTTCTCCAAACTCAAACCCGCTGCCATCGCATGGCCACCAAATTTGAGAATCAGCCCGGGGTGGCGACTGGCAACGGCATCGAGAATATCCCGAATATGTATGCCTGCAATAGACCGGGCAGAGCCCTTGATCTGCCCGGCATCACCATCGGCAAAGACGATGGTAGGCCGGTGCTTTGCGTCCTTGACCCGGGAGGCGAGAATACCAATTACCCCCTGGTGCCAACCCGCCTGGTACAGTGTGATGGCGACCGGAGGTGTTGCCTCTTCATCCATATGCAGCTGTTGTAAGGCAGTGACCGCTTCACGCTGCATACCCTGCTCTATTACGCGCCGGTCCTGGTTTAGCTCATGCAGGCGCGCCGCCAGAGCCCCCGCCTCCGGGTGTGTTTCACTGAGCAGACACTCGATGCCGATGGACATATCATCCAGGCGACCTGCCGCATTGAGACGCGGCCCAACTGCAAAGCCTAGGTCTGAGGCGACCACTGCCTTGTAATTTTTGCCCGCAATTTGCAGCAGGGACGCAATACCCAGGCGCGCCTTGCCCGCACGTATGCGAGCCAGGCCCTGGGCCACCAGTATGCGGTTATTTCTATCCAGGGGTACTACATCGGCCACAGTACCCAGGGCAACCAGGTCCAGGTATTCCGCCAGATTGGGCTCCGCTATGCCACGCTGCTGAAACCACTGCCGCTGTCGCAACTCGGCACGCAGCGCCAGCATGACATAGAAAATCACGCCCACGCCGGCCAGGTTTTTACTGGGAAACTCACAACCCGGCTGATTGGGATTAACAATGAGGTCTGCCTGGGGAAGTTCTTTTCCCGCCAGGTGATGATCGGTTATCAGGGTGACAATACCCAGGGCACGCGCTGC
>JAUVBI010000288.1 GCA_030591305.1 Pseudomonadota bacterium | reverse complement strand
GTTTGTAAGAACGTTAGTAACTGCCGTGGACCGGTAGTTCAGTTGGTTAGAATGCCGGCCTGTCACGCCGGAGGTCGCGGGTTCGAGTCCCGTCCGGTCCGCCATATTTATACGCGAAAGGCCACCCCCACCGGGTGGCCTTTCGCGTATGGGGATGTCGCTGGGTGAAACAGGGCTATGCATCAACTATAATTTACATATCAGATATCACAGTCGACAGGGTCAGGGCAGTCATTTCGCCGTCAATCAAGAGGATAAGTCATGTACCAAAATACTGAATATAACCGCTGGCGTAGACACCCCTGGCACGGCCTGAAGGCTATTCCGGATGAGAGTTGTCCCGGTATTGTTACGGCCTATATAGAAATGACGCCCAGCGATGTGGTGAAGTATGAAATCGATAAGGTTTCTGGATTCCTGATGGTTGACCGGCCTCAGCGCACCACATCCACTCCGCCTGCGCTGTACGGGTTTATACCCCAGACCTACTGCGGTGAGCGCGTTGCGACCATGTGTCCCCATGCCGACATGGCCGATGGTGACCCGCTGGACATTTGTGTGTTTTCTGAGCGTCTCATCACCCGGGCCGATATCCTGCTCAAGGCAAGAGTCGTAGGCGGTATCCAGATGATTGATGACGGTGAAGCCGACGATAAGATTATTGCAGTGCTGGAAGGTGACAACATCTGGGGTGACGTGCAGGACATTGCCGATTTACCGGCGATCAAGACCGAGCGCCTACAACACTACTTCTCAACCTACAAAATGGCGCCCGGCAAGGATATCGAAATCAAGGTCGATCACGTCTACGGCCGTGAGGAAGCGTTGCGGGTGATAGAAGCCTCCATGGCGGACTACCAGGCCGACTACGGGCACCTGCATAACGCTGGAGATTAAGCTGACTCCCCCCAAATTTCCTTCAGGCGCTGGTCGCGCCCACAGTTCCAGCGGTAATATTTATAGCGTACAGGGTTTTTGAGGTAATAATTCTGGTGGCCCTCTTCAACGGGCCAGAATGCTGAGGCGTCCAGAATTTCCGTGTGTACTGTTTCAGTGGGAAACTGGGCGCTGACCTGGTCACGTGTTTTTATCGCCAGTTCGCGCTCAGCGCTGTTGCTGGTAAATATCGCGGTACGGTAGCTGGGCCCCTTGTCACAGAACTGGCCGAGATTATCGAAAGGGTCGACGCTGTGCCAGAAGATGCTCAGCAGGTCCTGATAACTGACGACTGCCGGGTCGTAGGTGACTTTTACCGCTTCAAAGTGCCCCTCATGATTGCCTTTATAACTGGGGTTGTTGACGGTGCCGCCGCTGAAACCGGAGATGACATCCTCAACGCCCTCTACCTCCTGGTACTCGTACTCCATGCACCAGAAACAGCCACCGGCAAAGATGGCCTCGGCGGATTCCGCCTTTGCGATTAGGGGGAGGCTGAGAAGAAGTAAAAAGCTAATTAGTCTGTAGGTCACGATGAGCTCGCTTTTGGAAAAATAACTTTCGCAGTGGAACTTGCTGTCGCTGTTAACTCGCCCTGCTCATTGAATAGTTGTGCTTCCAGAAAAACAATTGATTTACCGGCTCTTATTATCTTTCCCTTGGCGGTAAACGAACCCGCCAGTGAGGCGGCGAGGTAGCTTACCTTGAGCTCAAGGGTGGGCAGTGCAACAACATTGTCAATGCTGGTGAAAACAGCATGGGACATTGCCGCATCCAGCATAGCGGCCACAAAGCCCCCCTGAACCACATTGACACTGTGGCAGAAATCCAGGGGGATAGTGAAGGCCATCACCGCAGATTTCTCCTCTCGGTTCATTTCTACAACTGAGGCATTCAGGGAGACCAGGCAGTCGGGCCGGTGTGTGTTGAGTTTGTCGATTGTGTCTTGCTCGGTCATGTGAATCCATTGATTGTGCTGTGAGCCTGCGAGCCTACCACTACAATATCCGCTATACTAGCGACCCTTTTAGCTTATTCCTTCAGGTTGCTTCGCATGCCAGACAACGAGCTTATTCCTGCTATACAGATACCCAGTGGCGAAAAATTCGTTAATGACAAAGGTGTGCGTGCGATAAAAGACGGCATCAAGGCCAGCCAGGGTGAATCCCCTCGTCTTGCCAAGCCAAAGTGGCTGAGGGTGAAAGTTCAGGGTGGGCCGGTATTTGATAAAACCCAGTCTATTGTTCACCAACACAAGCTCGCTACGGTCTGCGAAGAGGCCAAATGTCCCAACATGAGCGAGTGCTGGAGTGCGGGCACCGCCACCATTATGCTGATGGGCGATGTCTGCACCCGGGCATGCCGCTTCTGCTCAGTGAACACCGGTAACCCAAAGGGCTGGCTGGATACCCAGGAGCCAGAGAATACGGCTAAATCGGTACAATTAATGGGTCTGAAGTATCTGGTGTTGACCTCGGTTAACCGGGACGATCTTGACGATGGCGGCGCGAGTCACTATGCGGCCTGCGTAAAGCGCGTTATTGAGCTCAACCCAGATTGTGCGGTGGAGGCCCTGACCCCTGATTTCGAAGGTGTGCTGGGCGATGTAGAGACCGTGGTTGATTCCGGTATCGTGGTGTTTGCCCAGAATATTGAAACGGTGAAACGCCTGACCCACCCGGTGCGTGATCCCCGCGCCAGCTACCAGCAAACACTGGATGTACTGGCCCATGCCAAGGCCTATCGCCCGGAGGTAATGACCAAAACCAGCCTGATGCTGGGGCTGGGTGAGAGCGATAAAGAAATTCTGCAATGCATGGATGACCTGCGTGCAGCCAATGTCGACATATTGACCCTGGGGCAGTATTTACAACCCACCGTTAATCACCTGCCTATCGACCGCTATGTCAGTCCGGAGGAGTTTGAATGTTTGCGACAGCTCGGCCTGAAAAAAGGCTTTCTGGAAGTGGTTTCCGGTGTGCTGGTTCGATCCAGCTACCGCGCAGAGCAAGTTTTACAGAGAAATAATGTCGGGCTGTCCGGCATATAAAATTCCGTAAAAGCAGTCATTGCGGTAGCAGTCTTTTTCTATTTACCGTGCGCCTTGTCGAGGCCCTTGCGGATGCCTAGAGCCCAACCGTTGAACATCTGGCGTACATCTGACAGGTTACTCACACTGTTATTTCTGCCCCAGTTGTTGTTAGTAGCGCGGCTGTCTTTCATTATGGCCAGGATTTCACCGTTTTGAGAGTTGGCAAAGGCAACGCCTACGCTCATAGCGCCAGCCCCTTCGGTGTAGACGGCGCCGCGGCCAATAGGACGAGACCGATGATCGTCTTTGGGAGCACTGGGCGCAATGCCCAACAGCCTGGCTTGTACCAGCAATACACCCTCCCCGGGTTCCGTGGTCAGGGCGTAGCCACCCTTTTCCTGCAATTGTTTGCTCATGGCCTCGTAAAACAGCTCCTGTAATTTTAATTTGTCCTCGTCTGTTAACTCCCAGACCTGGTTATGCCGATTG
>JAUVBI010000215.1 GCA_030591305.1 Pseudomonadota bacterium | reverse complement strand
TGCGCTCCATTGGCCTGGATACTGTGAGTGTTCGCGACACATCTCAGGCAGAAATGCTGGGGATAAAAAATATCGCCTGCATCGTAACTACCCAGGCCGAGAAGGCTGAGCACGAAATGGACCTCAACCCATGGCCAAATGCCAGAACGATCGTAATTCCAGCCCCGACTTATGGAGCGGACCAGTCAGGTGATGCTGCAATTATTGAACAAGATGGAAAACAAGGAGGGCATGTTATTTATACCTCTGGCACCACAGGCAACTACAAAAAGCTCTATTTCAGTTCGGAGAGGACCGCATTAATTAATGCGAAGCGCGCAGAAGCTCACGACCCTGACACCGTATACTTTTGTGGTAGTTTTGGCTTGTGGACTGCTGCAGGGTTTCGTGTGCCACAATTTGTGTGGCATGCGGGGGGCTGCGTCATACTTGATGACAGGCCAGACTGGTACAAGTATTTTTTGCACAGCGAAGTGACACACGCGGTGTTTATCCCCAGCATGGTAGGCCCGGTGCTCGGGGCACTTGACCCTCTGGAGCCATCGTCTTCCAAAATGGACTTCGAACTTATGGTCACAGCGGGCTTCATGTCACACCAGATAGCGGATCAGATTTTAAACCGTTTGACGAGTAAATTAATCAACTCTTACGCATCCTCCGAAACAGCTGAACCCATGTTGCGTGCACCTATTAGCAGTCTGGAGGATTTACACTGGCTGCCACCCGCAGGCAGTCGAACCATTGAAATCGTCGATGAAGCCGGCCTTGCCTGCCCCATAGGGACAGAGGGTTACTTGCGCGTACTGCTGACTGAGCTGGATTGCTGTTCATACATGGATGACCAGGAGGCAACTGAAAAAGTCTTTCGAGACGGCTATTTTTATCCGGGCGATATGGCAGTAAAGCGTGCTGATGGACGGATTCGGGTGCTGGGGCGTAGCGCCGATGTGCTCAATCTCTGCGGCCAGAAAATTGCCCCCGCACCAATCGAGCATGAACTCCAAAAGCGCCTGGGTGTCGAAATTGTTTGCCTGTTTTCAGGTATCGATCAAGAGGGGCAGGAGGAAGTTGTAATTGCCGTAAAGACCGACCATCTGCCAGAAGAATCAGAACTCACGAAAGTGTCCGATGAGTTTAATATATTCCAGCGAGTACGTTTCGCGTTCTCCAGAGAATTTCCACTTACCAAAACCGGAACCCAAAAAGTTGACCGGGTGGAATTGAGAAAACTTCTGTTCCCTGTCTAATGACAGATTGAGGGTGCGTACATTGCCAAAGCGGCGGGATATTGAATGCCGTAGAATGCGATCAAATGTCCTCAAAAATAACGTTACCAATAATATGGGCGAATCAATGGTTCACACCGTGAAAACATTTAACTCAGGCACGGCCCAATGTGTCGGCGACCTCTATTTGCCGCAGGATATTGAATGTCCACCGATAATTGTAATGGCTCACGGTTTTGCCGCTGAGCGAAGCTTCAGGCTACCCGCCTTTGCTGAAAAATTTTGCAGCCAGGGCGTGGCAGTTTTTCTATTTGACTACCGGACATTTGGTGACAGCGAGGGCACTCCGAGGCAGTGGGTACACCCGACACGCCAATTGCAGGACTGGCGGGCCGCCATTAGCCTGGTTCGATCCATGTCGCAGGTGGACGGTAACAAACTTGCACTATGGGGAACCTCTTTCAGTGGCGGGCATGTTGTTAACATAGCAGCCGAAGATCACGCTGTGACGGCAATCATTGCCCAGGTTCCCTTTGTATCAGGCTGGAACTTGTTAAAAATACAATCACTTAAAGACCTCACACGCCTGACCGGCGCGGCCATTATAGATTCAGTGAGGGCACTTTTCGGGGCAGCTCCCTATGAATACCCCATTGTTGGCAGGGAGGGAGAGAAAGGTATTATGAACACCCCCGAGTCCTATGAAGGTTATTTAAAACTCGTTTCCGAGCATACCTCCTGGCGCAACGCTTTGCCCGCCAGGGTAGGCCTCTATATTCCCTGGTACTCACCCTTGAGAAATGCGGGAAAGGTGCAATGTCCTGCGCTGATTATTGCTGCGACCAACGATTCCCTGATACCGGTGACTGCGGTTAAAGACATGGCCGATAAAATTTCAAATTCAATATACGTGGAAATTGAAACAGACCATTTCCAGCCCTATATCGAGCCTTATTTTAGTGAAAACATAGGCATTCAACAGCAATTTATTGCAGACAATTTTCTGATTTAGCTATACTACCTCCGCTCGCAAGGTCAATATATCCTGTACTGCCAGTGTCGTGAAAATCTAGGCAAAAATCACTACAGTTGCTGTCCACATCAGCCCGGCGAGTACCGCCGCATAACTGGCCGGTACAATTTGGGTTTTTACATGGTCCATCAGGTCACAGCCTGTGGTCATGGCGCTGAGAATGGTGGTGTCTGAAATGGGTGAGCACTGGTCGCCAAAAATACTGCCGTTGAGCACTGTGGCAAAACAGACAGACATATACAATTCGGGGTTTGTTATAGCAGGGTCTTGTGCTACCACCCAGGCCAGAGGTAAAGCCAGGGGAAATGCTATGGCATAGGTACCCCAGCTGGTGCCTGTAGAAAAAGCAATCACCATAGTTAGAAGCTGCAATGCTACCGGTAAAATCCAGTATGGGATGCTTTGTCCTAGCAACTCGACCATATACAGGCCAGCGCCCGTCTCTCTGCTAATTGCACCGACTGTTATTGCCAACATCAAAATAACCGAAGCGAGCACAACACCTTTTAGTCCATCGCCAAAACCCTCTATAACATTGCCCAGTGACATCCCCTTTATCAAGGCGACAAATATGGAAAAGAACAATGCCGCAGCGAAGGCCCAGTTTACCTGAGGCGAACCATTGGCCACAAAAGTACCCACGGCAATACCGATTAGTAATAGCAGGGGAAGAATAAATTCGAGTACGTTGGGCGTATAACCCTCTGGCACATGACTGGCTTGTAGCTCCTTTGAACTAAGGGGCGCAGCACCCGGAGCATCCAGTTCACCTGTCTCCCTGGCGCGTATCCGGGCCTTGCGAATACCGGGGCCGGAGAACTTCACAATATCGAGACTCAATAACAAGGTGCCCAGCACGGCCAAAATGCCATAAAAACTGAAGGGAATACTACTAAAGAAAAAGTTGAGGCGGTCTGCCTCTGTACTCAGGAAGGCCACGCCCGGAACAAAAATAAGAGCTTGCACATATACAGGCCATGCATTGAATGCGATAACGATAGCAATGGGCGACGCGGTAGAGTCAACGATATAAGCCAATTCCTCATGGCTGATATTATTTTGGTCGGCCAGCGGTTTTACTGTGGTGCCGACCAGCACCGTACTGACGGTACCACCCTGGAAAAAGATCACACCCAGCATCCAGGCGACCAGTTTGGCTGAGCGTGGACCGCTTACAAAATGCCTGGTCATATACTCGGAGAATGCCTGTGCCGCCCCGGTGCGGGACCAGATACCCATAAGCCCCCCCAGCAACCACAGGTAGAGCATAAGTATCCCCGCTGCACTTTCGGTCGCCAGGTTGGGAATGAGCACGGCATCGGTTATATCGAACTTACCCAACATAAAGGCGCCGACAATAATGCCGCACAACAATGCGCTGAGAGGCTCGCGGGTCAAGAGAGCCAGTGCAACGGCGACCAGTGCCGGCAGCAAGGACCAGATACCGTAGTGAAAGCGGGCGCTGAGTAATGAAAATTGCTCAATACTTGTACCGTCAATTTCGACCTGCTCAAGCACCCACTGTTCTTTTAGGGCGGGCTTCCCCGCCAGGCTATCCAGGACCTCTTGCCTCAGGGCTGATTGCTCGTAGGGAACAAAATCTGCGATAGGCACTTCTTGCCCCTTAAACATATAGGCAGCTTGCCCCTGCGCATCGGTGAATACCTGGTATGTGGTTTTATATTCTCGCCACTCGGGATTCACTTCATGGTGAACGTATAGACCGGCCAACAAACTGAGAATAATCATCCAGAAGGCGGGTTTTGAGAGCGGCCTGAAAAAAGCGGCCTGGCTGTGTGGAAGGTCTGGCTGCTCTGGGGTAAAACCGGGTGCCTCCTCCAGGGGGGCAACGGGTTCAGTGGAATCGTTTTCAGTTTCAGGACCGTGTTTATTATCCATACTATCGTCCATATTTAGGCAAGCGTAAATCGTATATTATGGCCAGCGCTCGCAGGCCAAAGGCAGCCAGCATCGCAACAGGCATCGCAACTTCTGCGGTAAGGGTAAAGGTCTGAAGCACAGTGTAACCCCCTGCCCCTATAAGCGCAGCCGTCACGTATATATTGGGCTCAAGTAATACAGGAGAACGCCCCAGCAGGCTGTCCCGAATCAGGGAGCCAAAGCTGGCCGTCATCATTCCCATTACTATAGCCACGATAAGTGGCGCATCCCACTGCAGTGCCTTTATGGTTCCAAGAACAGAAAACAAAGCCAGGCCCAGAGCATCGGCCCACAGTAAGAGCCCGCGCAGTGACTGAGACCGTCCAGCCAGAACCCAGGTTAGAACCGAAGCGGCAATACAGGTCCAGAGGTAGCTCGTATCGGCAATCCAGAATACCTGGTCGGTGCCCAGCAGCAAATCACGTGCAGTGCCGCCGCCGACTCCGGTGATGGTTCCAAATAGAACAAAGCCCAGGATATCCAGACGCTTCTCCGCTGCGGCCAGAGCACCACTGATCGCGAAGACAGCAATGCCGATCAAATCAAAGATGTAGACAGCTGAATCCATATTATTAATATTGGCCCATGTCATTTATACCCAGAGAAGACTCCCTGCATGCTATAGTAAACAATTCTGGCCTCTGAATACTATAGGGTAAGTTGACCTACGCCAATGCCTGTCACGAGTAATGACAACCTGATTCTACGTGCGGTTTCGGCGTTCACCGTAGTGCTGTTGATCGCTATAATGGCCTGGCTCAGCCAGACAGACGAAGATCCCTGCGCCAATCCGCAGGGCGATATTTCAGCGGCAGTGCTCGCCGATCAGGAGGGCGATCAGGACGCCCTTGTCAATCGTGCAATCATCATGCAAGGAAAGTGCGAGGAAGACTAAACCTCTAATCAATTAGCGACCTTATTTGGAGCCGTACTACAGTGATTCGTCAAACCTTCTCCCGCCTTGGCTTAGCCCTTGGCCTGTGTTACATACTGTGTGGCGCGAGTTCCGCAACGGCAAAAGACGATAGCATCACAGTTCAAGCGAAGCAGATACTTGAGCAGCGCTGCATGGTATGCCATGGCTGCTACGATGCGCCC
>JAUVBI010000285.1 GCA_030591305.1 Pseudomonadota bacterium | reverse complement strand
TCCGGGGACCTTGTTGCCGCTGTCCCGTTCTCGCTGTGAACGATTGAGTGCATCGAGAATCAGGGACACAGAATGACACCTCTCATTGTTCTCCCACCTCATTAAATTTATCTTGCAGGGCCTCTATAGCCTGGGAATTGTTCACATCGATAGCCAACAATTCGTTCAACTTGAGTAATGTTTGCATGCCGACAACACCGTCATCTTCAAGCCCGTATTGCCGTTGAAACAAAATGACCCGCTGCTTTAACGCCGCATTAAAATCTCTGTCGGCCAGTGCCTTTTGCTGGCCATCCAGCTCGGAAAAAAGCAACGCGACCTGGGTGACAGCGGGGCCACTGTCACCTGAGGACAAGGGCCCGGTAAAACCACTGGGCGCCCGCCACAGGAAGCGGTAAGTGCCCGCCCACATGGGCCCAAGTACTGCGAGGTCGGCCTCCACGACAGCATCCGCTGTTAGCACCATGGCCTTGCGCCCGTTAATACCCAGCAGCAATACGCTCGCTGAAAAACGCTGGGGCGTGACTATATCGAGCACAATTGGCCTGTCGTATTGCTGCAGTTCATCCCAGGTTTGCACCGCCCCCTCTATACAAGATATTCCGGCCTGCACAGCGCCCGAACAAACCTCAGCGGGCATAGGTTTGGGCGAGGCCAGGCCCCACATTTCAGACATGGCTCTCTGTGGCACCAAGAGCCAAGCGGGCGGCAGGTTTTTTCCTGCGGGGTACGTTGCTCGCTCAACCGTTTTCACCGCGGGCTGGGCCGGGGTGCTACTCACAACTATCTCAGCTGTGGTTAGTGCCGAGGCATCACCCTGCTCCGCTGTTTGTAACCACCCAATACCTGGCTTAGTTCCCGTCATCAGGCCAGCTACAACGCCAGCCCCAAGTCCCAGGATAATAACCACCAGCAAAACCCATGGCATGCGACGACGCCATAACGTAGTGCTGCCAGCGCCGGCCTCCTCTCCCATTACTTCCAAGGCGGCAATTTTTAGCATCTGGCGGTCGGCCTGTAATTTATTCTGGCCATAGGCACCCAACAGGATGCGATCACAGAGCACATTGATGAGACGTGGAATGCCGCGTGTCTGTTTAAATAGACCTCTGACAACCGAGTCGGGAAATATTATGCGGTCGCCAGGCAGACCCGCGACCGACAAACGGTGGCGTATATAGGCCCGGGTTTCATCCAGATTCAGGGGTTCGAGGTTGTATCGCGCGGTAATTCGCTGATTTAGCTGGCGCAGCTCTGGGCGGTTTAATAAGTGCGCCAGTTCCGGTTGCCCAATGAGGATTATCTGCAATAACTTCTGGTTGTTGGTCTCCAGGTTGGTGAGCAACCTGATTTGCTCCAGTACGTCAAAATCGAGATGCTGGGCTTCATCGATCATTACCACCGTGTTGCGACCCCGGGCGTGGTTTTCCAGCAGGAAACTATGCAATTGGTCGGTCAATGTTTTGAGGGTGTGTGCTTTGGGGTCGTAGTCGATGCCTAACTCGTCACACACACTGGCCAGCAATTCCAAGGCATTCAGGGCCGGGTTGAGAATGATGGCGACATCGGTGTCATCGGGCAGCTGTTCCAGCAGACATCGATTGATAGTTGTTTTGCCCGTACCCACCTCACCGGTAAGTAAAATAAAACCGCCCCCGGAGCCAACGCCGTAAAGCAGGTGCGCCAGCGCATCCCGGTGGCGGGTGCTCATAAATAAATAACGAGGATTTACCGCTATAGAAAAAGGCGCTTCATTCAAGCCAAAATATTGATGATACATGGCCTTCATTATGCCCAAGCGCGAGGGGCAATGCTACGTAAACACCTGCAATAGGCTAGTGAGAGCCCCTGCAGGACGTCAGCATTTCGAGAGCGCCATCACACCATTGCAAAAACTGCTCCCCGTGTTGGGTACCCCAATCCAGGGCAAGATAGACACCTTTGCGGCGAATAGGCAGAGACTGTGGATCATCGTAGTGACCCCGGCGAATTTTTTCATAGAGATAGAGACGCTGCATGACCTGTTCACGGCGATGCTCCAGCTCACTGATCAGCTGTGGAACATTGTCATCACTGAGGTTATAGAGTTTAACAAACAAGTCATCCTTGGCCTCCTGTACCCTGCTTTCTTCATACACCCAGCTGTCCATGGCCTTGCGGCCATTGGGTGTAATTGCATACAGGATTTTTCTCGGCTTACCCGTCTGGGGGACGCTCTTGCTATCCAGCAGGCCCTTTTCGGACAGCTTCTTCAGCTCCTGGTAGATCTGCTGGTGGGTGGCTCGCCAGAAGAAACCCAGGGAGGCGTCAAATGCCCTGGCCAGTTCGAAGCCAGACATATCGTCCTCCAGTAACGCGGTCATAATTGCGTGCTGTAGTGCCATTTGAGCATCCTCGCGGCTCCAGCGCCGATTTAGCTCAGGATACCTATGGATAGTGGCTTAATGCAAGTAATTGCAAGCATCGTCCAGCCCGATTGTATCAATGGCGCCCAGGGTAAAGTCATCTTTATTCAGCACTCGCTGCCTCGATTTAAGTTTCTTCTGAGCCACTCGAACTAGCAGCACTTTATCTCTCTCACCAGAAGGTGCATCATTCGCTCTTCTAAAAATTCCAAATAAAAGGTGACTCGTATGAAAATTGGACTAATACCGGCTAACGTTGGCCTGAAATCTGTCGAAGAGATGGTGGGCCTGGCACAGTACGCAGAGTCTCTCAACTTCGAGTCTGTGTGGACTTTCGAGCACGCTATGGTTCCCATCGACTACAAATCCCAGTACCCCTATAGCAGCAATGGCAAAATGGGTGGTGAACCCAACACCAACTTTATCGACCCCCTGATTGCGCTCAGTGCCATAGCTGCCAGCACCAAAACCCTGCGCCTGGGTACCGGTGTAAACATTGTATCCCAGGCCAACCCCCTGCTGCTGGCCAAGCAGGCCGCCAGCCTGGACTTTGTGTCAAATGGACGCTTTATGCTGGGTGCGGGCATAGGCTGGCTGGAGGAGGAATTCAACGCCATGGGGGTCCCCTTTGCCCGCCGGGGTGCGCGCTTCGACGATTATATGGTTGCCCTGAGAAAAGTCTGGGCTGGCGATGTAGTCGAACACCAGAGTGACTTCATTAGCTGGTCCGGGTTTCAAAGCTACCCCCTGCCGCTACAGAAGCCCGGTGTGCCCATCATAATCGGTGGTTCCAAAGGTAAGGTCTTTGAGAGAATTGCAAAGCACGGGGATGGCTGGTTTGCTCCCACAACCGACGCCGAATCACTGTCACCCATGTTGGAAAAACTGAAAACCACCTGCGAGGACTTGGGCCGTGACTATAGCAGCCTCGAAATTACTTCCATGTGGAATAACAGGGGTGGCCTTGACGCCGTTCAGGCCTTCGCCGACATCGGCGTTTCCAGATTACTGGTTCCGCTGCTTGCCATGAAAGATGGCCCGATGAAAGGCATGGGGAAGCTGGCTGAAGACGTTATTGCAAAACTGCCCTCCTGATAATCAGGGGCCCCATATTTGAACCAGGGTGGGAATGATTCATTACACTGATACACTTAAAATCTATGGGCTTTTTACAAAGCCCAATTCT
>JAUVBI010000023.1 GCA_030591305.1 Pseudomonadota bacterium | reverse complement strand
GGCGCTCGCCTTCACCCTGTAACAAAAATACATCGTAGTTATCGTAGTGAGGGCCGACACTGCCGCCATCTACCGCATAACTCACCATGACATCGTCAACGCGCCAGCTGGGAAGAAAATCCACCAGGTTCAGCAAGCCTGCAACATCTTGCACGTGCTGGTCTACGGCCTGTACCAGCAAGGTCCAGGGCGTATTGCGCAAAAAACCGGACTCATCAAACGGCCCGTGATGTAGCCCCCAAGTACCGGGGAGAGTGTCAATAATACGTGACTCGACATCGTCTTCCATGGCGAGGCCGGCGAGCTCATTGGCGTCTATGGGAGGGACGAAATTCGGGACGGCATTGGGGATTAGTAAGGGCTTTTTCTGCCAGTATTCACTAAGGAAGTTATCGATGTCCAGATTGAGTTTCATTGCTAGATTTAGTCTGCCTCTATGAATTCGCAGTTTGAACCTTTGTAGCCTTTGCCGGACACGCTACAAGCACATCCATGTGGGCTCGTCAGCGGCCGTCCCTGGCCGCTGACGGTCCTGCAAAGGCTACAAAGATCCAAACCGCTCACTATGTAGGATGAAGACCTTCAATGGTGTGACTCACTATTAATCTTCAATGGCTCTCGCCTGAGCCTCGGCATTACCAATATAGTTCGCCGGTGTCAGTGCCAGTAACACGTCTTTCGCCTCCTGTGGCAGCTCCAGGTTTTCGACGAAAGCCTGTATGACCTCGCGGCTCATGTCCTGGCCGCGAGTCAATTCCTTGAGCTTCTCATAGGGTTTTTCTATACCGTAGCGGCGCATGACAGTTTGGATGGGCTCCGCCAGTACTTCCCAACTGTTGTCGAGGTCCTCCGCCATCCGCTGCTCATTCATTTGTAGCTTGCCAATGCCCTTGAGACAGGACTGGTAGGCAATGAGGCTATAGCCCATGCCGACACCCATATTGCGCAATACGGTGCTGTCGGTAAGGTCCCGCTGCCAGCGACTGATGGGTAATTTGGTCGACAAATGCTGGAACACCGCATTGGCGAGGCCCAGGTTGCCCTCAGAATTTTCGAAATCGATGGGGTTGACCTTGTGCGGCATGGTCGAGGAACCAATTTCACCAGCGATGGTTTTTTGCTTGTAAAAGCCCATGGAGATATAACCCCAGATATCCCGATTGAAGTCGATGAGAATGGTATTGAAACGGGCGATGGCATCAAACAACTCGGCCATATAGTCATGAGGTTCTATTTGCGTGGTATAGGGGTTCCAGGTGAGCCCCAGGGAGGTGACAAAAAGCTCTGCGTTTGCCTGCCAGTCCAGATCGGGGTAGGCGGAGAAGTGGGCATTGTAGTTGCCCACTGCGCCGTTTATCTTCCCCAAATACTCTGTTCTCTCAAGCTGCCAGAGCTGGCGCCTGAGCCTGGCCACCACATTGGCCATTTCTTTACCCATGGTTGAGGGGCTGGCTGTTTGTCCGTGTGTCCGTGACAGTATGGGGCTAGCGGCAGTTGCCACTGCAATCTTGGTCAGTTCGGTAATAATCTGTGCCATGGCAGGCAGTACAACTTCATCCATACCGTCACGCAGCATCAGGGCGTGAGACAGGTTGTTGATATCTTCCGATGTGCAGGCAAAGTGTACAAACTCTGAGACAGCCAACAGCTCGGCATTGCCCTCAAAACACTCTTTAACAAAGTATTCCACCGCTTTTACATCGTGATTGGTGGTCGCTTCAATTTCCTTGATACGCAGGGCACCCACCGCACTGAAATTTTCAACAATGCTTTCCAGTATCTCATTACCCTCATCTGACAGGGTCGGAACTTCGTCGATGCCCTTCTGTGCAGCCAGGTTTTGCAGCCAACGTACTTCGACCAGTACCCGACGTTTGATAAGACCGTATTCACTGAAGACATCGCGTAGGGCTGAGGTTTTGCTGCCGTAGCGACCATCG
The DNA here is from genome assembly GCA_030591305.1 of Pseudomonadota bacterium. The sequence goes on along the minus strand of JAUVBI010000023.1, from coordinate 18,501 downwards.
ATGGGTGATACGGCACTGAGGGCTGACAGATCCATTTAGTACTCCAAAAAGTCGAAATTTTACACTAGCTCGAGAGTGCGTGACAGCCTCTGGGAGGCCTCTAGCAAATGTTTTCGTTGCATCAACAGTTTCCAGCGCTTGCCGCCCAGTTGACGCCACAAAAAAGCCGACCGTATACCGGCCAGCAACAGGGATCGGATAATGTCTGCATTCCGCGTGTTTTGCAGGTGCGTTGCACTGCCGTTGACTTTAATGCGAAAACGCAGGTGACTCAGCGTGTCCTGGTAAATGGCGGAGACACTGTGGCAGACATCGTGTATATGGCCCGCGAAGTGTTCTGATTTAAAACTGGCGTGCTCAAGGCGAGAGTGCACGATGGCCTGCATCTCTGGATTGGTGGCGAACTGTCTTTCAAGATGAAGAATACTAAAAACATAACGCACCACATCCCGGGTTTCCGGAGCCTGTCGGCTGGCCAGAATACTGCTCAGATTTTGCAGCCCAAGCTTTACCCCGCCAATACCCCCGAACAAATCCTCAGCTTTGTCCATATCAAAAACAAAAAGACTGTTTATGGAGGGCTCCAGAAAATCGACAGGATAGCTGCCACTTTTGGATATCTGGTCCACCATGCGAGCCGCCTGGGCGACACCGGCCAGTGCAATTGCCTGCTGCTCTATTTTGCTTGAAGATTTGGCCATCTATTGCGTGCTCTCGATAACGCCACCACCCAGACAGAGGTCGCCCTGATAAAAGACAACCGACTGCCCGGGTGTTACCGCGCGCTGGGGTTGATCAAAGTTTACCCGGTAGCCGCCTGTAATGGTACTGAGCGTGCAATCCTGGTCGGCTTGCCGATAGCGTACCTTTGCCGACAAAGGCAGCGAATTTTGGTCGGGTGATGCTTTGGGCTCCCCACCGGATACCCAGAATACATCGCCGGTGGTCAGCGTAGATTTAAACAGGGCAGGGTGGTTGTTGCCCTGTGCCACCAGCAAAACATTGTTCGCCAGATCTTTTTCCACCACATACCAGGGTTCATCACCGTGGTTAGCCGTGCCGCCAATACCCAGGCCCTGGCGCTGCCCGATAGTGTGGTACATCAAGCCCTGGTGTTGCCCCAACAGTTCGCCATCTTCCAGCGCGTGAATTTCTCCCGCCTGTGCCGGGATATACTGTCTCAAAAAATCACTGAAGCGGCGCTCACCAATAAAACATATACCGGTGGAGTCTTTCTTATTGTGGGTGACAAGGCCGTGCTGCTCGGCCAGCTTGCGAACTTCTGGTTTTTCAATTTCACCCACAGGGAACAGTGTTTTCTCCAGCTCTTGATGTCCCACAGCGTGTAAAAAATAGCTTTGATCCTTATTGCCATCCAACCCCTTGAGTAAGGTGGCCTTGCCCAGTGCTTCACCGCGCCGGGTGTAGTGTCCCGTTGCGATGTAGTCTGCACCGAGTGCCAATGCGTACTCAAGAAAGGCTTTAAACTTGATCTCCCGATTACACAGGATATCGGGGTTGGGCGTGCGTCCATTGCGGTATTCTTCCAGGAAATGCTCGAACACATTATCCCAGTACTCTGCGGCAAAGTTGGCACCGTGTAACGTAATGCCCAATGAATCAGCAACCGCCTGGGCATCGGCAAAATCCTCCTTCGCCGTACAGTACTCCGTGCCGTCGTCCTCCTCCCAGTTCTTCATAAAGAGGCCTTCCACAGCATAGCCCTGTTCGCGTAGCAGAAGTGCTGCGACAGAAGAATCCACGCCACCCGACATCCCGACGATTACTTTTTTTGAAGAATTCAAACTCATCGCCGAATTGTACACGTCAGAGCAAAATGGTGCTTGTTTTTGCCTGCTACTAGACAGAAATCGGGGTGACACTTTTCAGAACACGCCGTGAATCCATCCCCGGAGGCTCGTATCGCGCGTCCATGCGCTCCACGGTTCTGAAAAGCACCACCCCAATCTCTGCCTTTCGCATAGCAAAAACAAGCACCATTTTGCGGCCCAATTATCGCCGCGCTGGCAGATGCACATTCAACTCCCGATATTCACCCGGCTGCAGGCCGTCCAATGCCCAGTTACCCACCTGCCAACGAACAAGCCTAAGAGTCGGAAGCCCCACAGCCGCTGTCATTCGCCGAACCTGCCTGTTGCGCCCCTCCTGAATGGATAATTCCAGCCAGCTATCTGCCACGGTCTTTCTCTCACGCACTGGTGGTACGCGGGGCCATAATGCCGTCGGCTGTGCAATTTGCCTGGCCTTGGCGGGGAGGGTTCTTCCATCTTTCAGTTCCACACCCCGGGTCAGGGAGTCTGTCGCCTGCTTAGTGATCAGCCCCTCCACCTGCACCCGGTAGGTTTTCCACAATTTGTGTCTTGGGTTGGCGATTTGCTGCTGCATCTGGCCGTTGTCGGTAAGTATCAACAGCCCCTCCGAATCATAATCCAGGCGGCCCGCTGCGCGAAAGCGCGGTGCATCCAGATAGTCCGCCAGCGTCTCTCTGCCCTCAGTATCAGTGAACTGGCTGAGCACTTGGAAGGGCTTGTTAAACAGGATTAGCCTGGCCATATCAGGGCAGCTCTATATTCAGCGGGTAGTTTAAAAAATACGATCCATGTCAGCAGATTAGGTTTTATTGTGTGCTAGACTAACGGCCGATTTTACCACGACTAAAACCACACGAGGAAGCATTATGGGCTATAAACATATTCAGGTACCGGCAGAAGGCGAAAAAATAACGGTCAATGACGACTACACCCTGAACGTTCCCAACAATCCAATCATTCCATTTATTGAAGGTGACGGTATCGGTATCGATATCAGCCCGGTGATGATAGATGTTGTCAATGCGGCTATTGAAAAGGCTTATGGCGGCAGTAAAAAGATTTCCTGGATGGAGATATACACCGGTGAAAAGTCTGCTGAGCTGTATGACGGAGACTGGTTTCCCCAGGAGACACTGGACGCCATCAAGGAGTACTCCGTTGCCATCAAAGGGCCACTGACAACACCTGTTGGTGGCGGCTTTCGTTCGCTCAACGTTGCATTGCGTCAGGAGCTAGACTTGTACACCTGCCTGCGCCCCGTGCGCTGGTTTGAAGGTGTTCCCTCGCCAGTAAAAGATCCCGGCGCCTGTAACATGGTGATTTTCCGGGAGAACTCTGAAGATATCTATGCCGGTATTGAATACGAGGCCGGGTCCGACGAAGCGAAGAAGGTTGTCGACTTCCTGATCAATGACATGGGTGCTACCAAAATCCGCTTCACAGAGAATGTCGGCATTGGCATTAAGCCCGTATCAGAACAGGGCACCAAGCGTCTCACCCGCAAAGCCATACAGTATGCAATAGATCATGATCTGCCTTCTGTGACCATCGTGCACAAGGGCAACATCATGAAGTTCACCGAGGGTGGCTTCCGCGATTGGAGTTACGAGTTGGCACAACAGGAATTTGGTGGTGAGCTGATTGATGGCGGGCCCTGGGTATCCATCAAAAACCCCAATAACGGCAAAGAAATCATCATCAAGGATGTCATCGCCGATGCCATGCTGCAGCAAATCCTGACTCGCCCCAAAGAGTACAGCGTCATTGCCACGTTAAACTTGAACGGCGACTACTTGTCTGATGCCCTCGCGGCCCAGGTGGGCGGTATTGGTATCGCCCCCGGTGCCAACCTGAGTGACACCATTGCCTTGTTTGAAGCAACACATGGCACAGCGCCTAAATATGCAGGCCAGGACAAAGTGAATCCCGGTTCGCTTATCTTATCCGCCGAAATGATGTTGCGACATATGGGGTGGGGCGAAGCGGCAGACCTGATTATCACCGGCATTAATGGTGCTATCGCGAATAAGACGGTTACCTACGATTTCGAACGCCAGATGGAAGATGCAACACTGTTGAGTTGCTCAGACTTTGGCAGGGCGATTGTTGCCAGTATGTAGGCTTTGGCTATAGAGAAAGTAAAAAAGGGGCGAGAGCCCCTTTTTTGTGCCGCGGAAATAGCAGTACTCTGAAATTAATCAGAGCTGCCCTGGCTTTGAGACTTTTCAAAATCCCCAATGACTTTCGATAGAGCCATTCGCAGCCTTGCTCCTTTGGGGTAGCCCACATATTGGGTTAAAAAGCGCACTGTCAGCTCGAGTTGTTCCGGTGTCAACTCTCCTCGCTTAAGCGCCGAGCGAGCTTGTATGGCAAAAGTCATATCTTCGCCCTGGGCCATAATAGCTCCCAGCAATAACAGGCGCTTCTCTTTAATGGACAGAGTATCGTCCGCCCATAACTCACCAAATAACGAGCCAATCATAAAATCAAAAAATTTGTCCTGGCCCTCTTCAGCGGGATGAGGTAGATCGCCACAATATACCTCGTTGAACATTTCCAAGCCTTTCTCTCGATTACTCATACCGGTCTCTCTCTGAAATTAAGAATAAATCTGTCTGTTGGATTTCAGCCCTTCTCTAAAAGGCTTATCAATGTCTTCAGGCCCTGTTCGCTCAACTGAAGTTTTAACTGACGGGCCAGTTGCTGAAGGTCAGTTGCACTCGCTTCCTGATACTGTGTTTCAAGTTCCAATGCCAGGAACAATTTATTGCTGATACGCACAAGCTGTGCAAGAGAAGTACTTCCAAGAATTGCCTCAAACTCATTTTCAAGCTGACTTACTGAAGCAACGGAATCCGCTATTAATTGACTGCCGCGATCTGTCAGCAGCAGTAGGTTCTGGCGTGGGTAATCCGGGTCTGTCTTACGAATGACGTAGCTCAATTCCTCAAGGTCTTTCACGATCGCGCTGACCGCCTGCTTGCTGATGGACTGAATTTTGGCGATATCCCTGATATGCGCCTTCTTTGAGCCAATGAGGGTTAAAACTGTCCCGTGAGACATTTTGAGTCCCGCGTGCCCTTTGGCAATGGTCAATTTCATGAGGCGCTGCATAATATGGTCACTGCAGCGGGGTAGAATAGTGCCCAGCAACATCGGATTTATTTCAGCGATGTTTGAGCGTTCAAAATTTGGGAGAGACAAACCCTGGGCGAGTTTTAACAACAATTCTGTTAGGTTTGTAAGTTTTGTTAAACCGATATGTTGCTCAAATTCTGTACAGATACCCGTCATAACAACGTAGCCATCTTTCAGCAGTTTTTTTCCCTGTCGGGTGAGCACAACCAGCTTGCCGCGGCCATCCAGGGGGTCAGCTACTCGCAGTATATAGCCGGCCTTTTCCATCTGGTTGGCCGTCTGGTTGCAAGATTGCTTGCTAATACCCAGACCTTCGGCCAACTCAGTCAACCGGCAGCCCTCGCCAATCATGTTGATGTAAGGTTCAAAGCTCATACGCAGTGAGCGGTGGTGGTAGCTCTCCAGCAGCTGATGCATCACACTCGCTTGTATATATCGCGACAGGGCAATCAGGTGGCGGGGGAGATTGCCGTTATAACGGCTTAGCGTAGAATTACCCTGTGGCTTATTCTGGTTCATTACCATAAGGTAAACTCTAATTGTCTCGAGGTCAATATATATTGACTTATTGCGAGGCTAGCCATTAGTATAGCCGGGTGTCCTGTTGAGAGTCTTTTGGAGAGCCACGTGTCTGGGAAAAGAAATGTCGGGTTTATTGGTCTGGGCAATATTGGCAAACCCATGGCGAAGCATCTGATCGGGGGGGACTTTCAGCTTTATGCTTACGATGTTTTTCCCGAGGCTGTTGCCGATTTACTTGCCCTTGGAGCCATTGCCGCAGCATCTCCGGCGGAGATTGCAAACAGCTGTCTCTACATTGGTATCTGTGTGCGTGATGATAACGATGTTGAAAGCCTGCTATATGGTAACGATGGGCTTCTACAGCTGGCTCAGCCCAACACCATAATTGCTATTCATAGTACGGTGACCCAAGCCGGACTGCTGAAGTGGGCTGCCGATGGCCAGGCCCGAATATTACATGTCATCGATGCTCCTATAAGCGGCGGTGCCAGCGGTGCTGAGGCGGGCACCCTGTGCTATATGGTGGGTGGCAATGAAGAGCAACTTGAAGCGATTCGGCCAATCATCTCAACGTCTGCCGACAAAGTAGTGCATGCTGGCGCCCTCGGTACGGGCATCGCCCTGAAGCTCTGTAACAACTTGATTACCTATGCCGAGTTTACGGCCATGTCTGAGGCGACCAGGCTAGCGGAAGCCTGCGGCCTCTCAGCAGATGTTCTGCGTGAGGTTGGCAAGTCCAACGGTGTCATCAACGAGCAGATGCACAGGATGATCTCCAACCGGAAAATGCTTGCGGAAAATTGTAACGAGGAACAGATGGACCAATATCTGGGGCCCTTTGGTCGTCTGGGTCGCAAAGATTTACAGTGCGCCATCGACACTGCAGCCGAATTCGATATTCAATTGCCCGCCACTGAATTTGTGCGGGATATAATTGAAGACGTCTTCGTCAACAAAGCCTGAGCTGTCGCTGCCAGGCTCCGCAAATAACAATAAAACAGGTATCGACAATGAATCCAGAATCCAGACTGTTTATCGACGGCAAATTAGTACCCGCTGCCTCGGGGAAAACCTACGACAATATTAATCCTGCTACTGAGGAGGTGATTGGCCAGGCTGCGGATGCTGGGCCTGAAGATATGGAGCGTGCTATTGCTGCCGCACGACGTGCCTTCGATAAAACAGACTGGCCAACCAACCATGATTTTCGCCTCAAATGTATTGGCCAACTGCAGGACGGCTTGCGCGCGATTCAGGACGAATTCAAGCAGCAAATATCTTCTGAGTCAGGTGCTACCATGGGGACCTGTGGCCAGTTCGGCCCCCAATGCGAAGTACCCATTGGCTTTATCGATTACACCCTGGCATCTCTTTCAGACTATCAATGGAGTAGGGATATCGGCGAGTCGGAAGTATTGGGTATAAAAAGTCGCCGCCTGGTGGAGAAGGAGGCCATTGGTGTAGTTGCCTGTATTACCCCGTGGAATGTGCCGCTACAAATTAATTTGGCCAAGTGTATTCCAGCGCTGGCGGCAGGTTGTACGGTTATCCTGAAAGCCGCGCCGGATACTCCCTGGTCAGCAAGCATGCTGGGGCGGGTGGTAAAAGAACACACAGATATTCCCGCCGGTGTATTTAATGTCATAACATCAGAAGATCCCATTACTGTCGGGGATCAGTTGGTGGGCGACCCACGTGTCGATATGGTGTCCTTTACCGGTTCTACGGGTGTGGGCAAGCATATTATGGCCAGGGCTTCACAAACGGTTAAAAAGGTCTTTCTCGAGTTGGGTGGAAAATCGGCTAATATCATGCTCGACGATGCAGATTTGAGCCAGTCTCTGTTGACAGCCCTGAGTGTGTGCTTCCATTCTGGTCAGGGCTGTGCCATTCACACTCGCCTGTTAGTGCCAAAAAAACGCGTTGAAGAAGTTGAAGAGTTACTAAAAACCTACTTTTCTTTTATCCACTACGGTGATCCCAATTCTGACCAGATCATGGGGCCATTGATCAATGCTCGCCAATATGAGCGGGTACTGTCCTATATTGAGACGGGTAAGAAAGAGGGGGCTCGCGTACTCCTTGGGGGCGGCGCGGCTGACCTTGAAAAGGGCTACTATGTCCAGCCCACAGTTTTTATGGATGTTACTAACGATATGACTATAGCCAGGGAGGAAATATTTGGTCCCGTGTTGGCGGTTATTACCTATGACGATGAAGACGACGCTGTGCGTATTGCCAATGATTCAGACTTCGGTTTGTCCGGCGGTGTCTGGTCTGCCGATGAAGAACGTGCCCTGGCAGTAGCGCGGCGTCTGCGTACCGGTACGGTCAATGTTAACGGTGGCAATTTCTATGGTGCAGACGCACCCTTTGGCGGCTATAAACAAAGTGGTATAGGCAGGGAAATGGGACGTGAAGGCTTTGAGGAATACCTGGAGACTAAAACTATCGCGATAGGTGTGTAATGACTAAGCAGCACCTTCAAGGTCAGGTTTATATTGTTACTGGCACATCGCCAGACCACAAGATTCAAAAGACAACATGAGGAAGGTATTATGGATTTTACAGGCAAGACAATTATCGTTACAGGTGCCGGCGGCGGCATAGGTGAAGGCTACGCCACAGCGGCTGCTCAGCGCGGCATGAACGTTGTTATTGCTGAATTAAATGAAGAGAGTGGCCAGCGTGTCGCCGATGAAATCAACGCCAGTGGCGGCAACGCACTATTTGTTAAAACCGATGTAGGTAGTGAGGAATCTGCCAAGGTGTGTGCCGATGCGGCCATGGAAAAATATGGCGCCATCGATTATCTGGTTAACAATGCCGCCATTTTTGGTGATATGAAAATGGACGGCTACCTGAATGTCGACATGGACTATCTGGAAAAGTTTATGCGTATTAACACCCATGGCTGCCTGATTATGACCCGGGCCGTAGTGGAATATATGACACAGGGAGGCGGTGGGGCGATCGTCAACCAATCCTCAACCGCTGCCTGGATGAGCATCGGCTACTACGGTGTGGCCAAGTTGGCCCTCAATGGTATTACCCAGAGCCTGGCCAACGAAATGGGCTGGCGAAAAATTCGTGTCAACGCTATCGCTCCGGGGCCCACTGAAACCAGTGCACTTGAAAAAACTGCCGGTGACTACGCCAAAGAGATGGTTAAGGAGTTGGCCATAAAACGACTGGGGCAGCCTGAAGATATGGCCAACGCTGTCTTGTTTTTACTGTCTGATGAAGCCAGCTGGATTACCGGGCAGATTCTTAATGTCGATGGTGGCCAGGTGATGCGACCCTAGCCCCCTCAACCTTAATCAAGGGTGCCGAATATTTTGTCGTAGAGAAGGGTAATGGTGGCGTAATTGCCTTTATGCATGTCGATATGGTGTATGGCGTGCTTGTTGGCGATCCAGTTCAGGGTTTTATAGGGGAAGCGGTTTAGCTCAATGTGCACATGGTTAATCTGGTTGATCTGGGTATAGATGATGATTGATATCACGTGGGTTGCTATGTTCAGAGGTTCGCCCAGGCCAAGGGATACTGCGGCCGTAACCACGATAAACAGGGAAATACCGATGAAAGCCTCCATGGGGTCCAGTAGCAGTGCATCGATAGATGTTGGTTTGCGCGCCTGATGATGAACTGCGTGAACCCGGCGAAAATAGCCTTTACTATGAAACACAAAGCGGTGTGTCATGTAGTAGAAAAAGTCATACACCATCAAAATCAAGAAGCAATTTAGCAGTATTTTCCAAATAGGCTGTGGATCAAATGTCGCAAAAAATGGCAATACGGCAATGAAAAATACAAAATTAGTAACGAGAGAGACCTGCTGACTGGATTTTATTCGGTGCGGATACTTTTTCTTATTGCGGTACTTGGTTTTATTAACTTCTTTATTTTTTAAAAGGGTTTCCTTGAACGCTGGAATTTTGAACAGTAGAAAGTGGCCAACTGTGACAGAGGCTACGACGATCACTAGTACGGCCAAACTGGCTTGCCAATCATAATGGAAAATCATATCTTGCCTCTCACACTGAAGGTTCAACAATCGACACATGGTAAATTATAATTGACCAGCAGTAAACATGAGTTTACTATATTTAGTTGATGTGGGGCGGCTAGATTGGCTAGACTGACCCCATGGCATCCTGCACTTTGAAGGAGAGCTGTGAATGATACCGCCCAGACTCTTATTGTTGGCTCTACCCATGTCAGTTATTCTCTATGGCTGCGCTAAGGTTGAAGACCCCTCACTGTACCCTCTGTACGACCCTGCCAAGGCCTCTCCGCCGCCAGAAAAGCCGCTTACACAGTACAGTGAAACCCGCAATGTGTTTTTCGGTGACCTGCACATTCACACAAGCTTCTCCTATGACGCATACATCAACGGCGTAAGAACACTGCCAGAGGATGCCTATCGATTTATGAAGGGCGGCACTATTGAGCACGGTATGGGCTTTCCAATAAAACTGTCACGACCACTGGACTTTGGTGCCGTTACCGATCATGGGGAGTATCTGGGTGTCCCACGGTTCCTCGACAGGGATAATAGTGGAGAGAATCAACTCAGGTCGGTAATGGAGTCCGGCAACCCGCTGCGAATTACCTTTAATTTCCTCTATACCATTTTCACCACAATGGGTAGCGCAGAGCAGCGGGAGAAAAATTTTGGGGCTGAGGGTATGGGAGATGTCTCCCGCCGGGCCTGGCAAAGGATTATCGATGCCGCTGAACGCAATAATGAACCGGGACGGTTCACCGCCTTTATTGGCTATGAGTGGACCTCCATGCCCAATGCCGACAACCTGCACCGCAACGTGATCTATAAGACCTCCAGCGTGCCCGACTTTCCCTTTACCTCCCGCGATTCTGATAATCCGGAAGACCTCTGGTCTGCCCTGGACGAACAGCGAAAGCAGGGCATGCAGATGTTTGCTATTCCCCATAATGGCAACGTCAGTAATGGCAGAATGTATCGGTCTGTTTCATTTGAGGGGGAACCCTTGAGCCCTGATTACGCGAAGAAGCGTATGTTTAACGAGCCCATCAGCGAGATTATGCAGGTTAAAGGGGCTTCAGAGACACACCCAATACTGTCTGTCGATGACGAGTTTGCCGATTTTGAAATATATGACCAGCGCCTGAGCAGTGATGGTAGTTTTAGCGAACCCAAGGGCAGCTATGCCCGGGACGCGCTACGCACCGGTCTGGAATTATCCCACAGCGAGGGTTTTAACCCCTATAAATTTGGTGTGATAGGCAGCACTGACAGCCATAACTCGAGTTCGCCCATCGAAGAGAGCAGCTATCACGGCAAGCTGCCCCTTATTGACGGCACTGCCGGCCTGCGCCAGGGTGTCACACTGTTGCTTCCGAAGAAGGAGAATCGCGGGGGGCGCTGGAGCGCAATGGGCTTGGCTGGTGTGTGGGCTGAAGAAAACACACGAGCCTCACTGTATGACGCCATGCGCCGCAAAGAAACCTACGCTACATCCGGGCCAAGAATCACGGTGCGATTTTTTGCCGGTTGGGATTACGACGACACATTACTACAGCGCACAGATGCAATTGAGCAGGCCTATATGGGTGGTGTGCCCATGGGAGGTACATTAACCACACCCAAATCTCCAGGTAAACGCTCTCCTGTGTTTGTCCTGTGGGCCGCAAAAGACCCCCAGGGTGCCAACCTCGACAGGGTGCAGATTATTAAAGGCTGGGTGGATAGCACGGGGCACAGCCATGAAAAAATCTACAATATTGCCGCTTCCGACAAGCGCACAGTTGATGCCGTCACTGGCAAATTACCTGCAGTCGGTAATACTGTGGATATTAGCAACGCGAGTTATGCCAATAGCATTGGCGATGCTCAATTGGCGACACTGTGGCGAGACCCGGATTTTAACCCGGACCTGGAAACGTTCTATTATGCTCGGGTGCTAGAGATCCCCACGCCCCGATATTCAACCTTTGATGCCATTGTGCTGGGAATTGTTCCGCCGGAGCCCAGTACAATACAGGAGCGGGCTATCAGTTCTGCTATTTGGGTGCAGGCGCAATAGAAAGAGCGCTCAACGATAATACGTATACAATAATTTGAATAAAGTGGATACCAAACGTGAACAAACTGGATCTCAGTAATATTAATGACAGAAATCTGGGGCGAATCCTACAGCTACAGGCCGAGCAAAATGGTGAAACAGATTTTCTCATAAATGACACGCAGCACATTAGCTTCGCCGCTGCAGAATTAATGTGTAATCGTCTGGCCGCTGGCTTCAACTCCCTGGGCGTAGAGGCTGGCGACCGGGTTGCCATTTACCTGGGTAATCGCCCGGAAATGGTGTTATTGGCGCTGGCACTCAACAAACTCGGTGCTATCTGGGTACCCGCCAATACTGATTATAAAGGTGAGTGGTTACTGGACACCTTGCTGCGTAGTCGCTGCAAAATATTGGTCACAGATGAGCATTTGCAACCCCGAATAGCAGAAATACAGGATCGTCTGGAGGGTGTACAGTTACTCCTTTTAGGGGATATTAACTCCAGCCCTCTGCGCAACCCCTTCAGCTACGACAATTTATTGGCCAGGGAGCCACTCAAAGCCGATTATAGCGGTATAGATTACGGTGATACCTCTGCCATTCTCTGGACCTCCGGCACCACGGGAAAATCCAAGGGAGTGATGCAAAGTCACAATGCCTGGATTCGCCCCATTGTACAGGCCTGCAGTGTGCAATATGACTCCAGAGAAGGGGATATCATCTATTGCGTGCTGCCACTGTATAACTCTGGTGCTTGGCTGACCTGTATTCTTCGTGCGCTTATTGAGGGAATTGGATGTGTGATTGAGGAGAAGTTTTCGGTGTCACAGTTCATGGCACGAATTGCACACTTTAATGCAACGCAGACATTTGCCGTCGGAGCGATGGGCGTATTTTTGATGAATTCTCCCAAACAGGACAACGACGCAAACACACCACTGCGTGTTGCACAGGTTGTACCCATACCGCCAGATATATGGCCCAAATTTGAACGGCGGTTTGGTGTTCGCCTGCTGCGCTCTGGCCTGGGACAAAGTGAATGCCTGTTGATTTTAACCCAACTGGAAGACCGTGATGACGTGCCCGTATATGCTCTGGGTTTTCCTCAGCCGGATACAGACATTCGTTTGTTTGACGACGAAGGAATTGAGGTGGCAGATGGCGAAGTGGGAGAAATAGGTATCAAACCACTGGCGCCACACATTGTGTTTAACGGCTACTTTGACAACCCGAAAGCCACTGCGGAAGCCTACAGGGGCGAATGGTATATGACCGGAGATGTGGGCAGAAAAGATCCCACCACTGGCGCTTTCTTTTTTGTTGACAGAAAAAAAGACGTTCTGCGCTTTGCCGGAAGGAATATCTCTACTCTGGAAGTTGAGAGCGTGGTGCGAAGGCATCCTGCGGTGCAGGATGTAGCGGCCTTTGGTATTACCAGTAAAGAGGTAGAGAGTGAGCACGAACTAAAAATTAATATCATCCTGCGGGAGGGTTACACGCCCAGTCATGAGGACGTCTGTACGTTTATCAATGACAGTGCCCCGTATTACTTTGTGCCACGATATATGGAGTTTGTTGATAATCTTCCCTACACGCCTACCAACAAGGTACAGAAATTTAAATTGCGTGAAGCGGGTACCAACGCCGTCACGTGGGACATCCGGCAATCTGATCTCAAGGTTGTTCGTTGAGTAGAGCCACCACGCAATGAACCAACCGCCTCGCGCTATCCATTTCAGGAGTAATAATGCTCCGTAGCGATTTGGGTCAAATAATAAAACAGTTAAACCCATTAAACAGTAAGGTGGTTAAGCACCATGATTAAAAGCAGCGTTCCAGTGAGTGTGGACTCACAGCCCGGCGGGGCAAGCACAACGTTTGCCTTTGCGGCAATGACTGTACTGTTTTTTATCTGGGGGTTCCTCACGGCCCTGAATGACATCCTGATTCCCCATCTAAAGGGTGCATTTGACTTGAACTATACCCAGGTAATGCTTGTGCAGTTCTGTTTTTTTGGTGCTTATTTTGTCATTTCACCTTTCGCTGGCAAGTTGATCGAGGCAGTATCCTATAAGTGGGGAATTGTCATAGGCTTGCTGCTAATGGCGACAGGCTGCATTTTGTTTTATCCCGCCGCAGAATACCAAGTGTATGCGATATTTTTGTTTGCATTGTTTGTGCTAGCCAGTGGTATTACGGTATTGCAGGTATCTGCCAACCCCTATGTGGCAGTTCTCGGGCCGGAATGTACCGCCACCAGTCGCTTGAATTTTGCCCAGGCCATTAACTCTCTGGGGCATACCCTGGGGCCGTTGTTTGGTGCGTTGTTGATACTGGGTGTCGTGGGAACAACAACAGCTCAAGCCGTTCAGCGGCCGTATCTGATTTTAGCTGTATCAATTGTTTTGGTAGCATTATTTTTTTCGCGAATCAAGTTGCCGGCGATTAGTTACCTCAAGAGTGATGATGTGATAACGCAGGGGGATTCTATTTGGAGGCACAAGCATTTGGTCTTTGGTGCCTTGGCCATCTTTCTTTACGTGGGGGCCGAGGTCTCTATTGGCAGCTTTCTGGTCAACTTTTTTGCGGAGAAGCACATTGCCAGTTTGGCCGCGAAAGATGCCGGTAAACTGGTCTCCTATTACTGGGGCGCAGCCATGATTGGCCGGTTTATTGGCGCCGCAGCGACCCGTTATATCAAGCCGACCTATGTGCTTGCCTTTAACGGGGTCTGTGCTATTTCGCTGCTGGCCTTCACCATTGCCAGTGCGGGACAGATTGCTATGTGGAGTGTTCTCGCGGTGGGCTTTTTCAATTCGGTTATGTTTCCGACAATTTTTACTCTGGCAATTCGGCGATTGGGTCCATTGACCAGTCGCGGCTCAGGGTTGCTCTGCCAGGCCATTGTCGGCGGCGCGCTAATACCGCTTTTACAGGGGCTGGTGGCCGATGCCAGTTCCATACAAACCAGCTTTGTAGTCCCCGCCTGTTGTTATGTCTATATAGTTTGGTATGCCCTGCATGGGGCCTCCCTCGATGACGAGGTGGATATGGCCAATGGGGCCACGTTGTGAGAACGGTATTGTGTTTTGGTGAGGCTCTGGTCGACATTTTCAATACGGGACATCACCGGGAAGGGCCGTTACAACTGCCTGAATACCGGCAGTATCCTGGCGGTGCCCCGGCCAATACTGCGGTTGCTGTTGCCAAACTGGGAGGGACTGCCAAATTTATCGGCCAGGTTGGCGAAGACGCCTTCGGCCGTTTTCTGCTGGATGCATTGCAGCGCTATAACGTCGGTACCGAGCTAATCACGATGACGGAAGAGGCACAAACAGCTGTGGCCTTTGTTTTTCTCGATGATAGTGGTGAGCGGAGTTTTTCCTTCTATCGGCATAAAACTGCCGATATGCTAATTAGGCCCGATCAAATTGATGGTAGCTGGTTTGACGAAAGTACAATCCTGCATTTTTGCAGCAATACCCTGACCGAGGCTACGTTGGCGCAAACCACTGAGTATGTTGTTCTTGTTGCAAAAAATGCCGGTACGCTAATCAGCTTTGATGTTAACTTGCGCCACAATCTGTGGTCGCAAAACAGTGCTGATGCCACGTTGATAAACCACCTGTGCAGGCTGTCTGATATTCTGAAGTTCACGCGAGAAGAGTTTCAATATCTGGCAGGTGGTGACGCGAGATCTTATATGGGGGCACTGTGGCAAGCCGGCGTTCAGCTGGTTCTGATCACAGATGGTGATCGCCCCGTCAAATATTACACAACTGATATTGAGAGTGAAATTACTCCGCCCCGAGTTGCCGTCGTCGACAGCACCGGTGCTGGCGATGCCTTTATTGGGGCTTTCCTCTATGCTTTGAGTCACATCAAGGTGTTGAATTCGGTATTGGGTCAGCGCCACTCACTGGAGGCGTTGCTCTCATTCAGTGTACATTGCGGTGCGCATACTGTTACTCATCCGGGTGCATTTACCGCTCTACCGACATTCTCTGATGTCGCCCACCACTGGCAAGTACCATGAATGATTATCGCTCGAAGCCTTTTTTACGTGGACACATAAAAAGTATACTCGATTTTTACGACCCCAATATCATCGATAGCAATGGTGGTTTTCATCAGAATTTCCGCGATGATGGGCAGGTCTTTGATACCGAGGTGCGGCATTTGGTGAGTAGTACGCGGATGGTCTTCAATTACTGTAAGGCCTATCAGTTGTTTGGTGAGCCGCGCTATCTGGATTATGCACAGCACGGTATTCGGTTTATTCGAGACTGTCATTGGAATCAGGCTACACAGAGCTATTACTGGACGTTGGATAACCGCCAGCCTCAGGATCAAACCAACCATTGCTATGGGCTGGCCTTTGTTGTTATAGCCTTTGCTGCGGCCTATGAGGCCGGGATAGAAAGCGCCAAATTCGACCTGGAGCGCGCGTTTTGCATCATGGAGGACAGGCTTTGGCAGAAAGAGCAGTGCATATATGCAGACGAGGCAACACCAGACTGGCGTCGGATAGATCCCTACCGGGGGCAAAATGCCAATATGCATAGCTGTGAGGCCATGCTAGCTGCGTACAATGCAACGCGGGAGAGTCACTACTTGGAGCGAGCCACGCAATTGGCCGACAAATTCACCGGAGAATTGGCACAGAAATCTGACGGTCTGGTGTGGGAGCACTACCAACCCAACCTGGACATCGATTGGGACTACAACAGAGACGACCCCAAAAACCTCTATCGCCCCTGGGGCTTCCAGCCTGGCCACCAAACTGAATGGGCCAAGCTGCTGCTGACGCTCCATCAATATCAGCCGCTGGACTGGACTGTTGCGCGGGCACAAGCCCTGTTTGACCGTGCACTGGAGGCCGCGTGGGATCCCATTCATGGTGGTATTCAATACGGCTTCGCGCCTGACAGGACGATCTGTGATGACGACAAATATTTCTGGGTACAGGCTGAATCACTGGCCGCTGCGGCGCGCCTGGCCGTTGTTACGGGTGATCCGCTGTACTGGAAATGGTACGAAAATATATGGGCATATGCCGACCGGCATATGATCGATCATCAGCATGGTGCCTGGTTTCGTGTGTTGCACAGAGACAATAAAAAATACAACAATGAAAAAAGCACTGCGGGTGCCAAATGTGATTATCACACCTTGGGTGCATGTGCTGACGTATTGGGTTTAATGCGCGAAGGGAGCGAAACTCTGTAAAAAAACCTCTACGATAATGCCGGTCACTCTCTTTAGCCGTATTTGTATTGTTGCCAAGGAGAGCTGGGTGCCGAACCCTGCTCTTTACTCCCACAACGACCATTTTTTACTTGAATTGCCTTATAATGGCTCCATATACACAGGTAGAGCAGTGACATAGAAGGTGAGCGTGAATTTCCCCAAACACAATTGGCAAATGTCGGCAGACGAAGAAGACTCGGGTGGTGGTCTGGCACTGCAGGAAGCCAAACCTGAACTAAAGCAGCCGCCGCTGTTCAAAGTAGTATTAATGAACGACGACTATACCCCCATGGAGTTCGTGGTGGAGATTCTCGAGTCATTTTTTCGCATGAACCGAGAGCAGGCCACGCATGTTATGCTGAATGTGCATACACAGGGCAAAGGTGTGTGCGGTATCTATACGAGGGACATCGCCGAAACCAAATCGGCTCAGGTAAACCAGTATGCCAGGGAGAGCCAACACCCCCTGATGTGTGAAATTGAGGCATCCGAAGATTAGTGACTTAGAGGGCATGAGTTATGCTAAGTAAAGATCTGGAACAGACCCTGAACGAGGCCTTCCAAGGCGCCGGGGCAAAGCGACACGAGTTTATGACCGTGGAACACCTGCTACTGGCCCTGTTGGACAATAATGACGCCATTCGCGTGTTGAAAGCCTGTGGCGCTGACCTGGGTGCACTGCGGGCTGATTTAATAGAGTTTGTTGCCGCCACCACACCGTTAATACCTGAGGAGGAAGGTGAGCGTGAGACCCAGCCGACATTGGGGTTTCAGCGAGTCCTGCAGCGTGCGGTATTCCATGTGCAATCCTCAGGCAAGCACGAGGTCAGTGGCGCCAATGTGCTGGTGGCAATCTTCAGTGAGGCCGAGAGCCAGGCTGTCTACTTTCTTAAAACGCAGGCCGTGGCGCGTCTGGATGTTGTCAGTTATATCACCCACGGCATTTCCAAGGTGCCACCCGAGGGCGACAACCCGGGTGAATCTCCCCTGGAGGGCGAAGTTTCGCCCACGGAGGAGGGTGAGGCCAATGCCCTGGACAGCTACGCCACCAACCTCAACGAAGAGGCAAAAGCTGGCAGGATAGACCCTCTCATAGGCCGTATGCCCGAGGTGGAACGTGTCGCACAAATTCTGGCCCGCAGGCGTAAAAATAACCCCCTGCTGGTCGGTGAATCCGGTGTCGGGAAAACCGCCATCATTGAGGGGCTGGCCAAACTAATCGTCGAAGGCGATGTGCCGGATATGCTGAAAGACAGCGTGGTGTACTCGCTGGATCTGGGTTCATTACTGGCCGGAACCAAGTACCGTGGCGACTTCGAAAAACGCTTCAAAAACCTGCTGGCGGTGTTAAAAAGGCGTGAGGGAGCCATCCTGTTTATCGACGAGGTACACACTATTATTGGTGCGGGTGCCGCTTCCGGCGGTGTTATGGATGCCAGCAATATGCTCAAGCCATTACTCAGCTCCGGCAAGTTGCGTTGCATCGGTTCCACCACCTTCCAGGAATATCGTGGCATCTTCGACAAGGACAAGGCCCTGAGTCGTCGCTTCCAGAAGGTCGATATACTGGAGCCATCACCAGATGATGCCTACAAAATTCTCAAAGGTCTCAAGTCGCGCTTTGAAGAACACCACGGCCTGCGTTACACCGACACTGCGCTGCGCGTTGCCACAGACCTCTCTGTTAAATACCTTACCGATCGCTTTTT
>JAUVBI010000157.1 GCA_030591305.1 Pseudomonadota bacterium | reverse complement strand
TGGGCAGGACCCGGACTGCCCCCGCCGCCGACCAGGAAAAAGATATCGCCATGGCCTTTGCCAGTTGCCAGAGTTTTGAGCAGGCTTTCTATGGTTCCTGGGCGAGAATGCTGGAGGACGACGAGGCAGCGGCTGAAGCTGACAAGATTCAATTCATCCTCCACCTGGGAGATTTTATCTACGAACGTAGCTGGAACAAGCGCCTGGATGGCAACAAACAATCCCGCTATGTTCCGCCCTTCCCCGATGGCGAAAAGACTGATGAAAACCGCTACGCCGTCTCCCTGGAAGACTACCGCCACCTATACAAAACCTATCTCAGTGACCCATGGCTACAGGCAGCCCGCGCCCGCTGGCCCTTTATTTGCATCTGGGATGACCACGAATTTTGTGACAATAATTTTCAGAGTTACAATACCTATGGAGACAGCCCTGTTCCCCAGGCGAAGCGCAAACAAAATTCCAACCAGGCCTGGTCTGAATACATTCCAGCGGTGCTCAACGAATTGGACAATCAACCAGCCCACGGATTCGTCGATGCCTCATTATCGGGAGACGAAGTAGGCGACAATCTGGCGACGGTAAATAGCCTGTGTATCTACCGCAAGCTGAGCTGGGGTAAACACCTCGACCTGGTGCTCACCGATACACGCAGCTACCGCAGCGCTCCCTGTCTGCCGAAACATTTTGCCGAGACGGTAGGCCTGCCCATGAACACCGCCACCCTGGTTGAAATTGCCGACGCTGGGCGAACCTACAACGACGGTAATCCACCCGAGTTTCTGCCCTACGGCGATGGAAAAACACCCAATCCCGCAAAAAACCGTGCTCCCGGCTCCTGCCTGGGTGAAACCCAGCGCGACTGGTTTATGGACACGCTGCAAGCCTCCAGCGCCACCTGGAAATTGTGGGGCAATGCCCTGCCGCTTATTCCCATGCAACTGGACATGTCCTCCATCCCCTTTGCCAATATGGAAGACAGTATCTTCACCCTCGATTCCTGGGCTGGCTATCCCGGGGAAGTCAACGACCTGATGAACGCATTCGAGCGCCGGAATATCACCGGCCTTGTCTCATTTTCCGGCGACCACCATATGCATGGTGCCGGCTCCCTGTACAGCTCAGACACCGGCACCCCCGTGATAGTGGACTTTCCCTGTGCCGGGATAAGTTCGTCGCCCCTATTTACCAATCTCGATTCGGCCGCCAGGGCGGGAAGTTCTGACTTCCGGTCCATGGTCTTCAGCGAAACCAAGGGGGATAATAACGGCGAGATATTTGCCGGTCGCGAAGTCGTCCCTGTATGGAATATGACGATGTTGCACGGTGTGTTGGCCGCAATGACGTATTCGAACACGGGGTTCGACTCCCTGACCAGTTTGCTGGGGCCCAACAAGGCAAATCCGGGTTTGAAATACGTGGATACCACCGCCAATGGCTATGGCCTGGCTCAATTCAATGCCCGTGAGCTAACGGTTCAGATGATAAGCATGGAGGAGTTGCGCACGCCTTTTGACCGCGCACCCAAAATAAAGCATAGCGCAAACTTCCGCATTGTCCGGTGGAGTGGTAAACAGGGGCCAAACCTGCAGGGGCCGGAATTTATCGGTGGCGCCCCCTTCCCCTTTGACGCCCCAACAGTGTAAGCTGGTCGGCCAAATGGGAAATCACCAAAAACTATGAAATTAATGTCACAACAAGCGGTCAAACTGGAGTAGAACAGTCGCCATGTGGCACAGATAAAGAAAGAGCAATAAGTAACTATGACAATTAACAGGTTTAACGCACAGGAACTGTGCAGTCGCAAGCTCTGGGAGCTTGTAAAGAGTAGTCCAGAACGGCAACAGGAAATTAACGAAGCAGAATTGAACGAAGCCATTGTTGAACTGGCTGAGAGACGCCACTATCTGGCAGAACTCACCGAAATCGGGATACTGGGACGCTCAAATTAGTACAGCTGTTCACCGACTGAGATCTTTTTGTGCCTAGAGTAATATTACTGCTGGCTGTCGCCTTTGTGGTTTACATCCTCTACAGGCGCGCGCAGGCAACACCGCCCGAACAACGCAAGTCCGAGTATATTAAACTGGGCCTCGGCGTTGCTGTGCTGGTGGTGATCGGCCTCACCGTCACTGGACGAATGCACTGGGTAGGGGCAGCCATCACCGGTCTGCTGGTAGCCGCTAGACAGTTGTTACCCACCCTGATAAGACTCTTTCCCATGCTGGCATCACTGAAAAGTAAAGCGGCGCCGGAAGGCAATAATGCCACCGCCCCCAGTAAAGGGCCTAATATGGATCGAAAGGAAGCCCTGTCAGTGCTCGGCCTGGCAGAGGGGGCAACAGAGAAAGACATTGTCGCTGCCCATCGCTCCATGATGCAAAAAAACCACCCCGATCGTGGCGGAAGCGATTATCTCGCTGCTAAAATCAACCAGGCAAAAGACACATTAATATGACCGACGTCTATGTAATACGCAATCAACTTGGCCACTACTGGGGCAAAAAAAAACTCTGGGTTGGCGGTGCGGATGCCCGCATTGTAATGCGTCTGAAACACAATGATGAAGCCGTCAACACACTGTTTGAACTGGGCTCCAAAGACATCCACCTGCGCGGGGAAATCGTTTCTGCTAAATTGAGTGCCAGGGGTGAACCCATGATTGAGCTCAGTGAAATACCGCTGCCCGAAATGCCTGAAGATGAACACTCGGCCGATGATGAGCAAGCCACGCAGAGCCCGCAAATCGCAGAGGCCTGATCAGGCCCTGAAAGCATATTCAGACATGGAGATGGCATCTATTTTGTCAAAGTCGATTGTTTTTAGTCGTTTATAGACCCCCTAAATACTTATAGGTGGTGTAATAGTGGCGGCGTTATCGATAACCATCTCGGCGCCGTTCACAAAGCCAGATTCATCCGAGGCGAGGTACAGAACCAGATTGGCGATATCGCCGGGCTCACACATATTGCCCAGCTTACCCACGTCCTCTATTTCCTCCTCGGTAGCGGTGTCTTTGCCGGTTGCGACCTTGGCAACCATGGGTGTTTTGACCCCGTCGGGATGAATAGAATTGCAGCGAATGCCATTCTTTTGTTCCTTGCAATACATCGCCACACTTTTGGTAAGCGCCGTCACCGCTCCCTTGCTGGCGCTGTAGGCTGCAAAAAATGACATGCCATGCAAGGCGGCAACCGACGACATATTGATAATGGAGCCACCGCCACTCTCTGCCATAGCGGGAATAGCGTGCTTACAGCCGAGAAAAACACCTTCGCTGTTTACCGCGTTGGTTTTCCGGTAGGCATCGAGTTCAGTATCGACCACAGTTCCCAGACTCATAATTCCCGCGTTATTAACCAGTATGTCCAGCTTGCCAAAGGTTTCTACGGTACTGGCAATCACAGACTTCCAGTTTTCTTCGTCGGTAACATCCAAATGAAGATAGATTGCATTCTCACCAATTTCATTCGCTACAGCCTGACCCTCAGTGTCATTCAAATCAGCCAAGACGACTTTCGCACCCTGCTGTGCCAGCAATTGTGCATCCGCCTTTCCCATACCGCTGGCGGCACCCGTTACAATAGCGACCTTGCCTGTTACCCTTCCCATATCATTACCCATTTGCTCATCTGGACATCACAGACAAGAAGTTAAACAGATGGGCAGTAGAGTCTCAAATAATCAACCATTGAAAATGGCGAAATATGGGCGACAGTCAGACAATCTAAACTACAGGCCACGTTGTGGCGGGTGCACACCATGAATAGACAAATGAGATCTTCAAAAATTGTGAACTGGGGTGGCTATCTGGCCCTGACTTTCCTGCTGGGACTGGTGATCAGTGTTTTATCTGTGCGCGGGGGGTTATGGCAACAGGGCCTGCTTATCTATGCCCTGTGCTGTGTTGGCGCTGCCGGACTACTGGCATTATTTGCAATATGCATGACACTGCCAAGGTTTTCACCCTGGCGCTCAGCCCTGGTGATTCGCAGCCTGGCGGTGTTACCTGGCAGCTTGCTATTTTTATCCCTGTTACTGACGCGGGGGGACTACCCGGTGATACACGATATCACCACCGACCTGGTCAACCCGCCCGTATTCACGCAGGCCCTGGTCATCCGGGAAAAATCGGCAAACTCGCTGGAAATCAGTGCGGAGACCTTGCAACTGCAGCGGGACGCCTATCCGGATATTCGCACCGCTCATAGCACCCTGAATTTTGCAGAGGCTTTTTCCCAGGCCACTGACCAGGCAGAAAATATGGGCTGGGAAATCACCCACAGCGACCCTGCGGCAGGCGTGATCGAAGCTGTCGCCACGACCACCGTAATGGCCTTCAAGGACGACATTGTCATACGTCTTCAGCGCGAGGGCAGCGGCACTCTCATTGACCTGCGCTCCGCTTCACGCGTGGGGCAAAGTGACCTGGGGGCCAACGCAACACGTATCCGGAAGTTTATGCGCCGCTATAAATCTTGAAGGCAGCCTATGCCGCTACCTGCACCGGTGACCAGTACAACTTTGCCGTCAAACCTGTTCATTTTCTAATTATCCCCAATTCCGAGCTAACAAGACGTCCATTTTCACAATGCAGACTGACTTATTAGGCCATTGCCCTGTACTGCCCAGAGTTTAAGCTATGCACCTTTAATCGGCCATAGAGCGGCAGTATGATAACCACATTAGGGTAATAACAAATTCATACCACCCGGGAACAGGAGCAGCAATGGAAAACCTGGATCAATTTCGTAGAGAAACGCGGGCCTGGCTGGAGGATAATTGTCCCGAGTCTCAACGGCAGCCCATGGCGCCCGAGCAGCAGTATTGGGGTGGTAGGGACGCCTCCTTCCCCTGCGATGACGCCAAACTGTGGTTTGAACGCATGCTTGAACACGGCTGGATCGTTCCCGAGTGGCCAAGGGCCTACGGTGGCGGGGGCTACAGCGCCTTGGAAGGGAAAATCATCAAGGAGGAAATGAAGCGTATAAAAGCCAGGAAGCCTATCTTCAGTATTGGCATCTGGATGTTGGGCCCCGCACTCCTGGAATACGGCTCCGAGGAACAAAAACAACAGCATGTGCGCGCCATCATTAATGGCGACATACGCTGGTGCCAGGGTTATTCTGAACCCGGCTCCGGTTCCGACCTGGCCAGCATCCAGATGAAAGCCGAGGACATGGGAGACCACTACCTGGTAAACGGCAGCAAAACCTGGACCACCTCGGCAGACAAAGCCGACTGGATATTTTGCCTGGTTCGCACCGACCCCACGGTTAAAAAACAGCTCGGCATCAGCTTTTTGCTAATAGACATGGAAACACCGGGTGTCAGCGCGACTCCAATTAGCCTGATCTCCGGCGAATCAGAGTTCTGCCAGACATTTTTCGACAACGTTAAAGTGCCTAAGAATAATCTTATCGGCAAGCTCAATACAGGCTGGTCTATTGCCAAGGCTTTGCTGGTACACGAGCGCAAACTGATGGCGGAGATGGGCAGCGACACACCGCGCGCAGCAGTTGCGCCCAATGCCGCTGCCAGAGAGTACCTGGAATTCGACAATGGAAAAATTGCCGACCCACAACTGCGCGGAGAACTGGTCGACTACGACATGAATATGCACGCCATCGGTCTCACCCACTTCCGCACTTTTGAAGAACACCAGGCAGAAATACACAGCGCTGCAGCTCTGGTCATGAAGTACGTGGGCACCGAGGCTGAGAAGGTAAAGAGCGAGTTACTGCTCGCCATTATGGGCAGTCGCGGGCTGGGCTGGGAGGGAGAGGGTTTTAGCGATAATGAAATCAATACATTGCGCCTGTGGGCCATGTCCAAGGCGATGACTATTGCCGGTGGCACTTCCGAAATACAACTCAATGTCATCGCTAAAAATGTACTGGGATTACCCCGGTCATAGCCCCAAAACACGATATAAATTCAGGAGAGAGCGATGGCTCTGGTTTTAAATGAAGAGCAACGACTGCTGCAGGGTACGGCAAAAGATTTTTTAGCCGCCAACGCACCGGTAGAAGCACTGCGAAGTTTGCGGGATGAGCGCGACGCCACGGGCTACTCGCCTGACCTGTGGCAAACCATGGCGGAGCTTGGGTGGGCCAGTATTATTCTACCCCAGAAATATGGCGGCCTGGACTTTGGCTTTATGGGACTGGGTGTGGTCATGGAAGAAACAGGTCGCACCCTCACTGCATCACCCCTGTTTGCCTCTGCTGTGGTGGGCGCTAGCACGGTTTTATTGGCGGGCAGTACGCAGCAAAAAGAGACACTGCTGCCCAAAGTCGCCACGGGGCAGTTAACACTTGCACTTGCCCTGGAAGAGTCACATCACCACCGCCCCACAATGATATCCACGTCTGCAGAAGCCCAGAACGGCACTTATATTATCAACGGCAGAAAAACCTTTGTCCTGGATGGCCACAGTGCGGACAAGCTCATCGTGGTGGCACGTACCAGCGGAGAGCAACTCGGGGCACCCGATGGGCTGACACTATTTCTGGTCGACCCGAAGGCAGAGGGTATATCATTGCAACGCACTATCATGGCCGACAGCCGTAACAGCGCCAATATCGATTTCGACAAGGTCACTGTGTCGAAAGAAGATATCATCGGCGAAATCGATGGGGCCTGGCCGGTTTTGGAGCAGGTACTGGACCGTGCGAGAATAGCCATTGCAGCGGAGATGATGGGTTGTGCCCTGGAGGCATTCGACAGAACGGTCAAATACCTCAAGGAGCGTGTTCAGTTTGATGTCCATATAGGCAGCTTCCAGGCACTTCAACATCGCGCTGCCCACATGCAATCGGAAATTGAACTGTGTCGTTCTGTTATACTGCAAGCCCTGTCTGCCGTGGATGATACACCAGAGCAACTGCCGTTGATCGCCAGTCTCGCCAAGGCCAAGCTGAATGAACTGGTTAAGCTGGTCACAAACGAAGCGGTGCAAATGCACGGCGGTATCGGTGTCACAGACGAACTTGAAATAGGCTTCTTTTTAAAGCGCGCCCGGGTTGCCATGCAGATTTACGGTGACACAGGCTTTCATAAAAACCGTTACGCCAGCCTGTGCGGCTATTAATTGTAATTCTGATACTGGAGAAACAGCATGGAAACCAAAGACAAAATTGCAGTAGTGGATAGATACATCGAAGCTTTTGAAAAAAACGATATCGCAATCATTAAAGATATCTATGCAAGCAATGCCACTGTGGAAGACCCGGTAGGCAGCGAACTCCACGACGGTATCGAGGCGGTCTGTAAATTTTATGAGGGGGCACTCGCCTCGGGTGCCAAACTTGTCCCAACGGGAACACCACGCTGCGCCGGAAATGCCGTTGCCTTTCCCTTTCAAGTAACCATGCCAGGCATGACCATTGATG
>JAUVBI010000029.1 GCA_030591305.1 Pseudomonadota bacterium | reverse complement strand
GATTTCCCGCCTGTTCGGAGTAGTTACGAACACCCCAGCGATTTCCCGCTTGTTCGGAGTAGTTGCGAACACCCCAGCGATTTCCCGCCTGTTCGGAGTAGTTGCGAACACCCCAGCGATTTCCTGCCTGTTCGGAGTAGTTACGAACACCCCAGCGATTTCCTGCCTGTTCGGAGTAGTTACGAACACCCCAGCGATTTCCTGATGTACTCGCGTAAGCTGGTTTTGAAGCAGAGTTAGAGGTTGGGTTGCCCCACTTATACCCACTTTGCTGTGTGGAGGATTGCCCCCACTGTGAAGTTGATTTGTCTTGGCTTTGAACTCGCTGCTTACCCCACTTATACCCAGCATTACTCGCACCCTGGTATGAAGATGCACCCGCGAGAGCATGGCTTACACGATGAACTTGACTGCCAGCGTTGCCGCTTCGTGATGCAGATTCCTGCTCTGCGGTTCCGGCTACTGTTAATGAAGATGAAAGCATCGCTACTGCGATACCACCTGCACATGCTATTGAGTTTAAAGTTTTCATCATTTATACCCGCCTTCGTAATCAGTTATATTTTCAATATTTGTCACAAAGTGTGACCGGTGTCCCTTTTACAAATCCCGTTTGGGATCTGAGTCACATCTCTCTTATTGGATGCTTGACATCTTTATACGGCTACGGCTAAAGCAAATGAAGAAAAGGGTATGCCCTCAATGGGGTAGAAGGTAGCGGTGGCCCTGCAAAGAAAGTCCAGAAAACTCTCTTGTATATTTCTTAGTGCGTTGTTTTATAAGGATAAATCTGATTTTAGATAGAGGTTTTGGCTTGAATTAACCCAAAAGGGGCAGGGTGCGCTGATTGTGTGCCCAGTAGTGAGTAACGCTCGGTATTACTGGGGTTTGCGGGCGAGTTCTTCGATGCGGAACTGTTCGTCCTTGTAGGCTGATTCCCAATCAAAGGGTATGGAGGAGGGTGAATTCTGCTCGGTTGTCAGGGGATTTTCTCGCTCGATATGCTCTTTTACTCCCCACTTCCTGGTGTTGCTGAGGCCTTTTTCAGAGGGCCCACCCAGGTACATTTCCTGTAATCCTGGCAAGCTGGTACTGCCATCTTCAAGAATGATCCCCGGACCCTGATAGTGGTCCGCTCCGGCCATATCCTTCTGGATATCGAGTCCAATATTGCCGCAGCCGCGTTGCCCCAATGTGATGGCTCTTGTGACGCTGGCGTATCCACTACCCTGCTGAAAAGGGCTGTAGGCGAGCAGGCCGTCCGTATTTATCGCCAGCTCCGCGCTGGACATCAGCTTGCATTTGACGTCATCCGGGCTCAAGTCTGGCTCCAGCTGCAGTAGTAGGGCGACCATCCCTGAGACCAGGGCGCTTGCCTGTGATGTGCCGGTCATTACGAATTCTCCGGTTTTCAAAAGGTAGTCCGGGTAGTCTTTGGTGAGTGTTGACCCTGGGCGGGTTATGCCTGTCATATGCCCGCCGGGGGCGACAATGTCAGGCTTAATATGGGCATTGGGGGTAGGGCCACGAGATGAGAAATCCGGGATGTAGTCGTCATCCCTGGTGTTTACCGTCCATGAGTCCGTCACAGCGCCAACAGTGATCAGGTAGGGTAAATTCCCCGGGGACCCAATAGTCATTGCGTCAGGTCCCTCGTTGCCAGCTGCTGCTATCACGGTTATACCACTTGCCCAGGCTTGCATGGCGGCCTGATTAACGGGGTCTAGCCAATAGTGCCAGCGTGGCCTGGCTGAGAACGATAAGTTGAGCACCTTGATGTCGAGTGCCTCGCGTTGATCCACTACATATTGAATTGCACGCACAATATCTAATAAGTCGCCACGTCCCTCGATATCGAATGCCTTTACAGCGACAAGGTTTACGTCAGGTGCGACGCCTTTAAATGTTCCGGTAGGTTGGCCATGCTTTGTAACTGGGCCGCTGTTGGCGATGACACTTGCCATGTGTGTACCGTGGCCGCTGTCATCAAAAGTCTCTTTTCCCGAGATGTCTTTAATGGCGTCATAGCGCGCCAGGATTCGAGGTTTGCCCCGGGTATCCAGGGAGAGAGCATCGGCCTCCCACAAGCCTGAGTCGACTATAGCCACAGTTATACCCCTGCCGGTAACCTGGTGTAAGTGCAGAGAGTCGGCACCTATTACCGTCGGAAAATAGGTATCTTCGTGATTATTTTTATAACCAGGTATGAGCTTGGTTTCGCAGTCGGGTCCAAATGTGGCTGTTATTTCGAAATCGCTTTGAATTGGAAAACTGTCGGTCCAGGTATTCTCGGTGGTTTTGAACACAAGCTGCAAACTGGCCGTCTTATCCAGAACCGGCGCGTCCTCTTTAGTGAATACGAGTGAAATCTTTCCCTCGTGTTCAGGTTGTGCCGTGTCTATCTTTGTATCTCCCAGGGACAAGGAGCCAATTTCCCCCAGGGCAGTTGGCCATTTTATGTCCAGGGACAGGAGTCGTTCCCTGGTTTCCTTTTTATTGTACAAGCGCCAGCTAAGCTGTGAGTTTTCGAGTTCCAGCTCCATGGCACCACCCACGTCGCAGGTCTTTTCGGTTTCCGGGGCAGAGTCTGCGGGTGGCCCGGATGCGGACAGGTCATCCAAATGCCGACTTACCAGTGGTGACTGAAGTATCTTGTCTAACTGTGTGGGGGTCACTATTGCGCCAACGGCATCGATGATATGCAGGCTATGGCTTATGGTGCCGCCGTTATCTTCAACCAGGCGCTGCAATTCGAGTGCGGAACTGCCTTGCAGCATTACCTTGAGTGGGGTTGTGATGCCCGGGGCTGCCTCTGAAACCTGACCCAGGCACAACAGGCACAACAGGCACAACGCAGTAGCGGTATTTAGGCACTTCATTTTGGGAAGGAGTGTTAGCCTTCGGTTACTTTGTCAATTTCTAGCGTGAAGTTTTGCATTAACATGGTCGGTACATCTTCCGGGTATATGGGCCTGGAAAAATAGTAGCCCTGCAACAAGGTGCATTGTTTATTGACCAGGTATCGGAGCTGGTCTTGTGTTTCAATACCCTCGGCAATAACCCTGAGATTAAGGGCTTTTGACAGTGCCAGAATAGCGTCAATGATGGCCGCACCATCGGCAGTGTTCAGGTCAGCAACAAAACTTTGGTCAATCTTTAGCGTATCAATGGGGAAGCGCTTCAGATAGCTGAGTGATGAGTAGCCTGTTCCGAAATCGTCGATTGCCAGGTCTACCCCTATCGCTTTTAGTTCAGATAGTTTGGCAATATTGGTTTCCGCATCGGTCATGATGGCGCTTTCGGTAAATTCCAGCTCCAGTCGGTTGGCGTCCAGCCCAGATTTCTCCAGGAATGCCTCGATGTAGGTCGGTAGGTCTGTGTGGTTGAATTGCATGGGCGAGATATTCACGCAGATGCGAAATTTATCTATGGGCAAGGTGTCCCAGTAACTGCAGTGTCTTGCAACTTCCGCCAGTACCCATTCACCCAGCTCGATTATCTGGCCAGTACTTTCCGCCACCGGGATAAATTCAAGTGGAGATACCATGCCGTGCAGGGGGTGCTTCCACCGTACCAGGGCCTCCATGCTCACCACCTTTCCATTGGTGATATCAACCTGGGGCTGATATCGAAGCTCTAGCTCGTCGTTTTTCAGGGCGTGGCGCAACTCTTCTTCCATTTTGAGTTGCTCCACAGCAGTGGCATTCATATCCTCATCGTAAAAACGATAACAGGCGCGGCCCTCAGCTTTTGCTACATACATAGCGGTATCTGCATTTCGAACCAGCGTGTCGGGGTCGGTACCATCGTGTGGAAATAGCGCAATACCGATACTCGGCGTAACTACCGGGTTGTGAGATTGTAGTTGAATGGGCTCGGAAAGAGATTTTAGAATTCTTTTCGCGACAAGCTCTACGTGGGCAATATTGGGAACATCTGACAACACCACGGTGAACTCGTCGCCACCCAGGCGCGCTATTTCGGTGCCACCGTCAGTATCGTCAACGTCGTCTTCCGCGCTGTTTTCGGTGAGATAGTTAATGGCGTCGTCTTCGCGCAGTTCAACGGTGAGGCGTTTGGCAATTTCAACCAATAATCTATCGCCACGGCCATGTCCGATGGAATCATTAATGCGTTTGAAATGATCAAGGTCGATAAATAACAAGGCTGCGTTGGAATTGCGCCGCTGGCTACGTTTTAAAATTCGGTTCAGTTGTTCATTGAAGCTGCGCCTGTTGGGCAGGCTGGTCAGTGGGTCATAATAGGCAAGATAGCGCAGACGGTCTTCCTGGCGCTTCAGGGCATTGAAGGCGTTGGAGGCCCTGAGCATGTAATGCACATCGCGGCCCAGTAGCGACCAGTTAACGGGTTTTGTTTTGTATTGTGTCGCGCCGGCCTCAAAGCCCTGGTCTATTGACTGGCGGTCGTTAGAGCCCGTTACAATCATAATGGGAATAGATTCTCCCTGGGGCATCTTGCGAATGCGTTTACACACTTCCAGGCCGCTCATGCCCGGCATTTCCACATCGAGAAAAACCAGATCGGGACGTTCGCGCACAAATACATCGAGAGTCTCGGGACCGTTTGCGGCCTCTACGACTATCATTCCCTCTGCCTCCAGGCATTGTCGGGTTAACAAGCGCACGTTCAGGTCATCGTCGCTAACGAGAATTTTTGCTTTGTGTTGAGTTTTATTCGTGGAGGACATACAGGGTCCAAACTCGGATTATTATAAGCCCATTAGGCTAACACCACTGGCGCGGTACGCCTAGTGAGAATGAGTGCTTAAGAGCAGTTTCTGTGATCTGGCCTCACCGGTTTGTTCAGGAGATCATGTGCCTGTGTTGTTTGAAGCGTTGTTCTTCAATAAATCGAGGCAGTTGTTGCAGGGGAATGGCGGGGCTGTAGTAAAATCCCTGCACCTGGTGGCAATTAAGTTCTCGCAGAAATTCCACCTGTTCGTAGCGCTCTGCCCCCTCGGCGATGACCAGCATGTCCAGGCGATGAGCCATTTCCACTATCATCTTACAGACTGCCGCCTGTTGTATATTCTGGGGTACATCACGTACGAAATCGGTGTCAATCTTGAGAGCGGATATGGGAAGCTCGGTCAGGTGTGTCAGCTGGGAAAATCCGGTTCCGAAATCATCCAGGGAAAATGAAATCCCCAGTAATCGCAATTCGTCCATTTGCACTTTGATGGCGGACGGGTTCTTTAATATGGTGGTTTCGGTAAGTTCAAACTCCAGCCGGGAGGCGTTGACACCACTACTGTTTATTATATCGTGCACAATTTCTACGAAACGCTGGTCTCTCAGCTGTGAGAACGAGATATTGACCGCAACGTCCACGCTGGTTAATCCCTGCTCTTCCAGCCAGCCCAGGGCGTTGACAGCGTGTTGAATGACCTGGTAGCCGATGGTTTTCATCAGGCCCATGTCTTCGCATTCGGATAAAAACTGGTCGGGTGAGATCAATCCACGCTTCGGGTGGTTCCACCGCAGCAGTGCTTCCAGCCCAACCAGTTTTTCGGATGCCAGATCGATTCTGGGCTGGTAATGCAGCTCAAACTGATTTTTCCGAATGGCTGTGCGCAACTCGCCAGCGAGGGAACTTGTGCCACATTCGTCGAACAGGAGTTTTTCGCTGTAGCGGATATATTTATTGCCCTGTACGGACTTGGCCTGCTGCATGGCACTTCGCGCACGGTCTACCATCTCGGAGACCTCGGCAGTACCATCGGGATAAATGGCGCTGCCGATACTGGTGTGAATGGACAGCTGTTGCTCGCTCAGGGCCATGGGCCCCGACAGACTGAAAAGCATGGTCTCTGCGATGGCCTCTACGTCGTCGGGGGAGCCTACGTCCTCCAGCACGATGGCAAATTCATCCCCGCCCAGGCGGGCAATACTGTCGGTACTGCGCATTTTGTTGAGCAGGCGACGGGCCACGGTTTGTATGACAAGGTCGCCACCCTTCTCGCCGTAGTGATCGTTGATGTGGGCAAATTGATCGATGTTGATACACAGCAGGGCTGTCTTGAAACCGTAGCGCTTTGACCTGTCCAGGGCGCGGTCCAAATGTGCCCGGAAACCGACACGATTGAGTGTGCCGGTGAGTGGGTCCTGGTTGGACAGCTGCTGAATGGTTTGCCGGGCACTTTTAAGCTGGATGCTGTAGTCCAGAATGCGGTGAGCCAGGGCATCCTGCAGCGCTCCACGTATGAGGTAGTCCTGCGCGCCGTATTCGCGCAATTGCGAAGCTATCTTGTCATCTGCTTCGTCCAGCAATACGATCATGGGAATTGCCGGGTTATGCCTTTGTGCCAGGCGCAGCAAGTACTCAGTTTCGGGACCGTAGGACAGGATAACCGCATCTATGCAGGGGTCCATGAGTGCTTCCAGCGGTCTATCCATAGAATCTGGTGTAGACAGCGCGAAGCGCCGCGGAATTGCGCGCTCCAGACAGGAAGACAGGATCAAGTGATCCGTCTTGTTGTCAGAAATGATCAATACAGTACTTTGATCCACGTCGATCCCTACATTCCACTCGTATATGGTCTCTGTACCACGGCGACCCCAATCCGCATGCAGTACTGAGTATTATTGCTTATTCTTTATATAACATGAAGTTATACTGGTTATCTCAATGAATTTCTAGTAAATAATTATTTAAAAATACCAATTCACGCAAGATTGAGTGGCTGGCCCTGATATGGGGCCAGGTGAACAGTAAAATGTGGGTGGCAATCTCACATTTTACCGATGGCAAGCGGGCCATCATGTGGATTACAGACCAGTACTACCGGGGCAGTGAGAGTATGCTAGAATCCGCCTCCGATTCGTTTCTGCCTTCTTATGAAATACGCCTGATCCTATGAGTTTAGCCTCCGAAAAACTGGAAACCATTCGCCAGCAGGTGCAATACCACCTGGATAAGGCAGAGAGTAAGAAGCTGAGCCCTTCTCAGGAGCGTGCCCTGTGCGACGCTATCAAGGAGCGTCTGCAGCGCGAAAATGCGGTTCTGATTGCGCATTATTATACACCGCCCGTTATACAGGCTCTGGCTGAGGAAACGGGCGGCTGTGTCTCCGACTCTCTGGAGATGGCGAAGTTTGGCCACAACCATCCTGCTGAAACACTTATTATCGCCGGGGTGAAATTCATGGGAGAGACCGCCAAGATTCTCACCCCGGAAAAGCGTGTCCTCATGCCTACCCTGGAAGCAACCTGCTCCCTGGATCTGGGCTGCCCCATTGAAGATTTTTCAGCATTTTGTGATCAGCACCCGGATCGCAAAGTCGTTGTCTATGCCAATACGTCCGCAGCGGTAAAAGCAAGGGCAGATTGGGTGGTCACCTCCAGTATCGCCCTGGATGTCATTGAGCATTTAGCCGATCAGGGTGAGAAGATTATCTGGGCCCCCGACAGATATCTGGGTGACTATGTGCGTCGTTCTACCGGAGCCGATATCCTCATGTGGGACGGTGCCTGCATTGTCCATGAAGAATTCAAGGCCAGGGGCCTGGCAGATTTGAAGCGCGTATACCCCGATGCTGCTGTACTGGTTCACCCTGAGTCCCCGGCTTCTGTAATTGAACTGGCTGATCGTGTGGGTTCCACGACGCAAATTATCAATGCTGCCCGGGAGATGGATAACAGACAGTTCATTGTTGCCACTGATCAGGGCATTTTTCATAAGCTGCAACAGTTGGCGCCGGAAAAAGAATTTATTATCGCGCCTACAGCGGGTAAGGGGGCGGAGTGCCGCAGTTGCGCGAATTGTCCCTGGATGGCTATGAACGAGCTAGAGGTCCTGGCGGAGGTTTTTGATCGCACTGACAATGAGGTACTTGTCGAAGCGGCTGTTGCAGAGCGGGCGATGATACCGCTGCGCCGTATGCTTGATTTTTCTGCGCAGCTAAAAAGGGAAGCTAGGGCTTAGGTCGCTGGTTGTCGGCGTGCCCAGGCTAAAGCTGCATCTTTTTGCGCATATCGGCTATATCCTTGAGCCGATGATGCATCTTGGCCGTGGTGAGATGATCTTTGTCTGCAAGTTCCAGTGCGTATCGCAGCTGTTTTTCTGCCTGGCCCATAAGTCCATTCAATATAAAATACTCGGCCCGTGCTCGGTGCAAGCCCACGATATTACCCGACAACCCCTCTACCTCTGCCAGCAAATACCACAGGCCGGGGTCTTTGGGGTTGACCCTGCTCTGGGCCAGTAAAACCTCCTCGGCGATATGGGCTTGTTGATTGTCCATCAGGGCTTTGGCGTAGGCCATAGTCAGGGGATGGTTGTTCGGCGACAGCTGTAGCTGGGCCTCCAGTTTGTCAGCTGCAATATCCGGTTTGTTGCGTGCCATATCTATTTCGGCATCCGCCAGCACGTACTCGATACGATTTGGGTCACCTGCCCAGATGGAGTCCAGTTCAAGGCTTGCCTCGTCGGCTCTGCCTGCGCTGGTAAGAGCGAGAACCAGCCCATAGCGTGCCGCGACTCTGGAGTCAGGTGTACCTTCCAACTCTCCGCGAAACTTTTGCACGGCCTCTTCGGGCGTATCTGCCAGTTGATTTACCACCCGGGCGCGCATCAGCTGATAGTCCAGGTTGATGTGCTTCATTTGTTTGGGGTATTTTCTGGCTCGGTTGCGTGTATCTGCAATTCGGTTTTCAGACAGGGGGTGTGATCGCAGGAATTCGGGAACCCGGTTTCCTCCGGAATAACGCGAGGCCTGCAGCATCCGTTCGAACATCGCCGGGGCCGCGTGGGGGTCCATGCCAGCCTCCACCAGTGTTTGCATACCTACACGGTCTGCCTCGGACTCATTGCTACGGCTGTATCTCAGGGCGGAGTCCTGGGCAGCTGCCTGGGCTGCCGTAATGGCAGCCATACCGGCACTGCTCCCGGTTGTGGCGAGTAAAACCAGTCCGGCGAGCATGGAGGCGAGGTAGATCGGCTGCTGGTTTTGCTGGTACTCCACCCGGCGGGAAAAATGGCGTTGGCTGAGGTGAGCGATTTCGTGGGCCAGCACGGTAGCCAGCTCATCCTCTGTCTGGGCGTAAAGCAACAAGCCGTTATGGATACCAATGATACCCCCGGGAACGGCGAAGGCGTTTATAGTGGGGTTGTCCACGATAACCACTTCGATACGCCGGTCTTCCAGTTGACTATGGGTTATCAGGCGATAGATGAGATTTTCCAGGTATTCCTGAAGCAGGGGGTCATCGATAGTGGGTGCCTGGGCGCGAAACATTCGCAGCCAGGTTCTGCCCAGTTCATGCTCAACATCCGCAGAAAACAAGCTGGTACTGGATTCACCCAAGTTGGGTATTTTCAGGTCACTGGTGTTTGCGACACTGGCGGTAAATAACATGCAGAAAAGCAGCGCTGGGAAGCTGTGTTGTCGCAGGAGATTTGCTATTGACCCTATCTTTGTCACGAAATGAAACCACACCTTATCTTCAAAGAGAATAATGGGACTTGCGCGACGCATTGTACTCCATGCACGCATGATCGGAACATCTTTGCCTGTTCTATCTCATGGAGTGCTTTTTCAGCCTAAAGTTCACCGGTATAGGCCGGTAGTCGTTATACTACTGTGCTTTGCCGGTAGCTGAGTGAGATAGGCGGATACGAATACCCGATGGCTGATGCAGATGTTATAGAGCTGGACGTGATTGGTGAACGCTGCCCCATGCCTTTGTTAAAGGCCAAGCGCGCACTGAATGGTATGGATGTGGGTCAGCAACTAAGGGTGTTGGCCACCGACGCGGGTTCGGTACGGGATTTTCAGGTCTTCGCACGGCAATCTGGCAATGCTCTGCTATCCACTGAAGAAATAGAGGGTGTTTATATCCACCTGTTGGAAAAAAAATAGGGCACTTCCGCCAGGTGTGATCACTGGAATCGAGGTTTTAAATGTTGGATATCTTCAAGAAGTGGTACGAGCGCTACCTGTTTGAGGAAGAGGCTGTTCTGCTTTTGGTGCTGCTCACGTTGTCAGTTATCCTGCTGATGACATTGGGCGACGTGATGGCACCCATACTTGCGTCTATTGTCCTGGCGTATTTGATGCAGGGAATGGCAAGCCAGCTGCAACGACACGGTCTGCCGCAATGGTTTGGCTTCAGCTTTTCCTTTCTTGTCTTTATAGGTGCATTTTTTGGTTTTATGCTGGGGTTATTGCCACTTGCCTGGCGCCAGATGGTTGCCCTTGCGGGCGAAATGCCCCGTATGTTGGAGCGGGGTACAGAATTGCTAAGCGTTTTGCCGGGGCAATATCCCGATATTGTTAGCCAGGAGCAGTTGAATGACCTTCTGAGCCTGCTTCAGACAGAATTGGCAGGAGCTGGCCAGAAACTTCTGACATACTCCTTCAGCTCCATCCCCGGCCTCTTGGCCGTTATGGTTTATATGATTCTTATTCCCATCCTGGTTTTTTTCTTTTTGAAGGACAGACAGAAAATTCTGGAGTGGCTGGGAGCTTTTCTGCCCCAGGAGCGACCGCTGTTGCGCCGAATTTGGGGGGAGATGAATACCCAGGTGGCGAACTACGCCCGGGGCAAAGTTCTGGAGATGCTTATCGTGGGCACGGTCAGCTATTTTTGCTTTGCCTGGATGGGACTTAACTATGCCGCGTTGCTGGGCCTGCTGGTAGGCCTGTCGGTGATTGTCCCCTATATTGGTGCGGCCATGGTCACCGTTCCGGTGGTGATGGTGGCTTTTTTCCAGTGGGGCTTTACCAGTGAATTTTATTATCTCTTTGCTGTCTATGCTCTTATCCAGGCTCTGGATGGCAATGTGTTAGTGCCTCTGTTGTTTTCAGAGGCGGTAAACTTGCATCCGGTGGCTATTATTTTGGCTGTATTATTTTTTGGTGGCATTTGGGGTATTTGGGGTGTATTTTTTGCTATTCCCCTGGCTACCCTGCTTAAAGCCATTATCTATGCCTGGCCCAGGCCGCACACCGACGGCGAGACCGAAGTACCTACCTAGAAGTACCTACTTAATGGAGTAATCAATGCCTGTGTTATTTATGAAGCGGACACTGCTGATGGCGGTTGTCGCTGTCATTGTTGTGGCCTGTGCTACGGTTCCCGGTTCCGGGCTGGCGCCAGCGCAAAGCCCCAATGACGAAAACCAGTATCGCTTACTGGTTTTGGAAAATGAGCTGCAAGTATTATTGATCTCTGACCCCGATACCCGGCAGGCAGCTGCGGCCCTGGATGTCATGGTGGGAAGTGGCGACAATCCTCCCGGCAGGGGAGGGTTGGCGCATTTCCTGGAACATATGTTGTTCCTGGGCACAGATAAGTACCCCGATGCAGCGGAGTATGAGCAATATACGACAGAGCACGGGGGGCGGCGCAACGCCTACACCAGCTTCGAGCACACCAATTATTTTTTTGATATCAACGAGGCCTTTTTGCCAGAGGCACTGGACCGCTTTGCCCAGTTTTTTATCGCCCCCAGGTTTGATAGCCAGTATGTAGAGCGGGAGAAAAATGCCGTTGAAGCCGAGTATCAGATGGGGCTAAAAAGCGACGGTCGCAGAGGGCTGGATGTGCTGCAGGAAGTCATGAACCCCGAGCATCCGTTTAGTCAGTTTTCTGTCGGTAGCTTGCAGAGCCTGGCCGACAGACCGGGGTCAGCGGTGCGTGATGAACTGGTGGCCTTCTATGAGAAACACTACTCCGCCAACGTGATGCGATTGGTGGTTTTGGGTTCCCAGTCCTTAAATGAGTTGGAAGAACTGGTGGTTCCCATGTTTACCGCGGTGGCCAATAAATCTTTCGAGCACAGTGTAATAACAGCCCCGATGTTTACCGCAGATAGTTTACCCCTGTTGGTACAGGTGAAACCCCAGGCCACATTGCGTCAACTCAGTGTTTCTTTTCCTATCGCCGACTATCGGGCCGCTTACCACGTTAAGCCCCTCTCCTACCTGGGAAACCTGGTGGGTCATGAGGGCGGTGGCAGTTTACTGTCGCAATTAAAGACAGAGGGCATGGCCGAGGGCCTGTCAGCGGGCTCTGGCCTGGCGTGGCGTGGCGGTGCCCTGTTCAGCATCAACATATCCCTGACTGAAAAAGGCGTGCAGAACTATCCACACGTACTGCAGTTGCTGTACGCCTATATGGACATGGTTCGAGAAGAGGGGCCCCAGAGGCGTCTTTACGATGAGCAAGCCCAGCTTGCGGCACTGGGTTTTCAGTTTAAGGAGGATGTGGAGCCCATGAACTACGTCAGCGCCCTGGCCCAGGGAATGCACTACTATCGGGCCGAGGATGTTCTGCGCGGTCCCTATTTGATGTCTGATTACGATGTGGAAATGTTGAGTGGGTTGCTGGCAAGTATTGTGCCGGAAAATTCTCTGATTACACTGGATGATGAGAGTGTAGCCACCGACCGGACCTCGGTGCATTACCAGGTACCGTACTCACGTAATACGATAGCTAAAGAGACGCTCGCGGGTTGGCAAACTGACGCGATAATGGACGAGTTTTACCTGCCTGCGGCCAATGAATTTATCGCACAGGATGTGTCTCTCAGGACAGTCTCTGGCAATAACCCCACGCTACCTACCGTGGTATTTGAAAGTGACCGCCAAAAAGTCTGGTTTATGCAGGACGAAGAGTTCAGGGTGCCCAAGGGGGCTTCCTATATAAACTTCCGCTCACCTCATGTCGGCCAGACCGCCAACCAGACCGCTGCAGCAGTCTTATACACTGCGCTGCTAGGGGATTCGGTGAATGAGTTTGCCTATCCGGCGCTTCTGGCGGGGTTGAGTTTTAACCTGTACAAGCATGCCCAGGGTATCAGCCTGCGTATTGGTGGCTACGATGACAAGCAGGCTCTGTTGCTGGATCGTTTGCTGGAGACTATCAGAGCCTCCCAGTTTGAAGAGCAGCGTTTCCATAACATCCGCAAGGATATGATTCGAGGTCTGCAAAACTCGGTAGCTAAACGTCCCAGTAGCCAGGTTATCGATGACCTGCGCGAGGTGCTCCTATACGGTGAGTGGGGAGAGGCCGCCCTGATAACTGCATTGGAGGGTATCGGGCTTTCTGAGTTGCAGGTATATGCCGAGACATTTTGGCGAGATGCTCAGGCAGAAATCATGATTTACGGCAACTACGACAAAGCCATTGCGCAGGATATTTCGGCCAAAGTGGCCACGTTGCTCACCAACGAAGATCCTGCCCCTGAGCTTGCCAGGCTGGAAGTTCTCAAACTGGCGGCGGGTGAATCACTTCTGTTGACCGCCGACGTACCTCATGATGACTCTGTTGTTGCCTGGTACCTGCAGGGCGCCGGCAATTCCTGGGCAGACCGGGCTGCAACTGCCCTGAGTGCGCAAATTATGAAGTCGGGCTTTTTCCAACAACTGCGAACAGAGCAGCAGTTAGGCTATATTGTCAGTGCCTTTTCCTGGGCCCAGCGCGATGTGCCCGCCCTGGTATTACTGGTTCAGTCACCCGGCACGGATGCGCCGGGAGTGGCCTCTGCCATGGATACCTTTATGCGGGCAGTGGAGTCCGAGTTGGACAATGATCAGTTTGAGCGCCACAAGACGGCCCTGGTGAGCGATATTCTTCGGCCGGATAAAAATATCTGGGAGCGCGCAGAATTCTATTGGCAGTCTATTGCCAAGCACCAGGAGAAATTTGACGGTAGAGCGTCCCTGGCCGCTGCGGTAGACGATCTGACCTTAGACACATGGCTGGCGTACTACCAGCGAGTGTTCCTGGAGAAGAGGCACTCCCTGCAGCTTGTGGCGCCCGGAAAATGGGGTGAACTCCCACAGGGGCAGGGCCAACGCTACGATTCGCCAGCCGCAGTAAAACAGGGTCACGATGTCTATATTGTCGAATAATATGGTTCCAATATAGAACTATATAGGTGCTCTTTATCTGTTTCTAGTTCATCGCTGGCCTGTTTATCCCGATGTTAGTAAAAATGTGGGTGGAAACTTCTATAATTTCGACTATACTTCTCAAACTGCTGGCTTTTGTTAATTCTATTATGAAACTAACAAGGCCAGTTTATCCGCTGCCACCGGTGGGCGACTGACCAGGAGAAGTGCCCGGTATGATGGAAGACAACGACCCCATAGAAACGCGGGAATGGCTGGACGCCCTGGATTCTGTGTTAAAGCACGGTGGCCCCGAGCGCGCAGCCTTTGTGATAACCGAGCTTGCCAAGCACGCGGTAGAAACTGGCATGCGGTTGCCTACCGCCATTACCTCCCCATTTCGCAATACAATTTCCCCCACGGAAGAAAAGAGCATGCCGGGGGACCTCTTTATGGAGCGAAAAATCCGCTCGCTGGTGCGCTGGAATGCTCTGGCAATGGTGATGCGGGCGAACGATAACGATGAGGGGCTTGGTGGGCATATTTCCAGCTTCTCCTCCAGCGCCACCCTCTACGATATTGGTTTCAATTACTTTTTTCGTGGCATAGAAGGCGGGCACAAGGGTGACCTGGTGTTCTACCAGGGCCACAGTGCGCCGGGCATGTACGCACGCTCCTACCTGGAGGGCCGTATCTCAGAAGATCAACTGGACAACTTTCGTCGTGAGGTGGATGGCGACGGCCTGTCTTCCTATCCCCACCCCTGGTTGATGCCCGACTACTGGCAGTTTCCCACGGTATCTATGGGGCTGGGCCCCATACAGGCCATATACCAGGCCAGGGTTATGCAGTACCAGGAGAATCGCGGGCTTGTGGATCATGGTGATCGCAATGTGTGGTGCTTTATGGGCGATGGCGAGTGTGACGAGCCCGAATCACTGGGGGCCATTTCCCTCGCTGGTCGTGAGCATCTGGGAAACCTGACCTTTGTGGTGAACTGTAATTTGCAGCGCCTGGACGGCCCTGTGCGCGGCAACGGCAAAATTATACAGGAGTTGGAAGGGGTATTTCGGGGCGCGGGTTGGGATGTTATCAAGGTCATCTGGGGCCGCAAATGGGACTCGCTGCTGGAAAGAGACCAAACAGGCTTGCTGCAACAGCGTATGGACGAGGTGTGTGACGGTGAGTTGCAAAACTACAAATACAACGGTGGCGCCTATACACGGGAGCATTTCTTCGGCAAATACCCAGAGTTACTGGAACTGGTTTCAGGCCTGACTGATGACGATATTATGTACCTGAATCGCGGTGGTCATGACCCCTACAAGGTTTACGCCGCCTACGCAAAAGCAGTCGCACAGCGCAAACGTCCCACGGTTATACTGGCAATGACTGTAAAAGGCTATGGTATGGGGGAGGCCGGTGAGGCCAACAACGAAACTCACTCTCTCAAAAAGCTTGATATCGAGAGCCTGAAGGCATTTCGAGATCGCTTCGGCATCCCAATCAGCGACTCCAAGTTGAAAGATGTGCCCTATTACCGCCCCTCTCCCGATAGCCCTGAAATGCGCTATATGAATGAAAGGCGGAAGGCGCTGGGGGGGCAGATTCCAGTCAGGCGTTCGACCATGGAGCGCCTCGCAGTTCCGTCTCTCTCCGCCATGGGTAACCAACTCAAGGGCAGCGGCAAACGCGAAATATCGACGACCATGTCCTTCGTGCGGATACTCTCCAGCCTGGTAAAAGACAAGGAAATTGGCCAGCGCGTCGTCCCCATCATCCCGGACGAGGCACGCACTTTCGGCATGGAGGGCATGTTCCGCCAGCTCGGCATTTATTCCTCGGTGGGACAGCGCTATACCCCTCAGGACGCGGGTCAAATGATGTTCTATAAAGAGGACATAAAAGGACAAATACTGGAAGAGGGCATTAACGAAGCCGGTGCCTTCTGTGCCTGGCTGGCGGCATCAACATCCTATAGCACCCACGCCTACCCTATGATTCCCTTTTATATCTTTTACTCTATGTTTGGCTTTCAGCGCATTGGTGATCTGGCCTGGGCCGCGGGTGACAGTCAGGCCAGGGGCTTTCTTATAGGCGCCACCGCCGGTAGAACTACGCTCAATGGTGAGGGTTTGCAACACCAGGACGGTCACAGTCATGTTATGGCCGCCACTATTCCCAATTGTGTGAGTTATGACCCCACCTATGCGTATGAACTCGCGGTTATTATTCAGGATGGTTTGCGCCGCATGTTCGAAGAGGGTGAGAACAAGTTTTATTACATCACCACGATGAATGAAAACTATGTTCAGCCCGATATGCCCGAGGGCGTAGAGGAGGGCATCATCAAGGGAATGTATTGCCTCAAGCGCGCCGCAGGCAAGAATAAATTGCGGGTGCAATTACTGGGTTCGGGAACCATCCTGCGTGAAGTAGAGGCCGCTGCAGCTATTTTGGAAAAAGACTACGCTGTGGTGGCAAATATCTGGAG
Source organism: Pseudomonadota bacterium (assembly GCA_030591305.1). The sequence continues at coordinate 2,490 of JAUVBI010000029.1, read as the reverse complement.
CCTCACCAGCATTAATGAGCTTCAACGCGAAGGCAAAGCTGCCGCCAGGTGGAATATGCTTCACCCCGAGAGCGAGCCCAGAATACCTTATATATCAGAACTATTGGATGCGGCCCCCTGTATAGCCGCAACAGACTATATTAAATCTTACGCAGACCAATTGCGGGAGTTTATCCCAGGCCGTTATACCGTTTTGGGGACAGATGGCTATGGACGCAGTGACACCCGCCACAAGTTGCGCAAGTTCTTCGAGGTCAGCCGCGAGTTCATTGTAATTGCAGCGCTTAAATCTCTTGCCGATGAAGGTTCTATTGAGGTGACTGTGGTGACCGAGGCGATGCGCACACTGGGCGTTTCAGCGGATAAGATTGATCCTGTAACTGTATAGAGGAAATCACGTGGCGAAGCAGCAAGTAGTAGTTCCCGATATAGGTGGTGCCGAAGGTGCAGAGGTTATTGAGCTGTTGGTTGCTGTCGGTGACGAGGTTGTGGTTGAGCAGAGTTTAATCGTACTGGAGTCAGATAAGGCTTCCATGGAAATTCCCTCATCCCTGGCGGGTACCGTGATCGAGTTACTGGTCGAGGAAGGCCAGGAGTTGTCAGAGGGTGCCCCTATAGCCGTGCTGGAAATATTCGCCGACGTTGAAGAGTCCGCGGCTGCGCAAGAGAATACTCCAGCGCAAGATGTAGCAGCTGAAGAGCTGCCTGAGGAAGCGCTTGCGGAGCTTGTGATTGCACCAGTAGAAGCTGTGAGCCCCCAGGAGCGTACAGCAAAGGTGCCGGACATAGTTGGCGCCCCGGAAAAAGCCACCGACAAGCCATCGGGGGAGGGTAAATTTTCCCATGCGGGCCCCGCGGTGCGGAAACTGGCCCGGGAGTTTGGTCTCGACATGGGCGTGCTCACCGGTACCGGTCCACGCGGCCGGATTATGAAAGAGGACTTGCACGCCTTCGTGCAGAAATCCCTGAAGGGTGAGTCAACGGTTACTGCAACCGGGGGGGTGGTGGGCATACCTGCAGTTCCCGAAGTTGATTTCTCCGCCTTCGGCAAGGTTGAACAGGTGTCACTGAGCAAGATGGCCAGGCTCACCGCCGCCAATATGCAGCGTAGTTGGCTTAATGTGCCACATGTCACCCAGTTCGATGATGCCGATATTACGGAGTTGGAAGTATTCAGGAATGACTTGAAGGCCGAGGCCGAGAGGCGTGGCACCAAGCTTACGCCCATGCCTTTTATCCTCAAAGCCTGCGCTGTCGCATTGAGGGATAACCCCAAATTTTGTTCCTCACTGTCTGGTGACGGACAGAGTCTTGTTTACAAGGAATATATTCATATAGGCATGGCTGTGGATACGCCTGCAGGTCTATTAGTTCCGGTTATTCGCGACGTCGATAAAAAATCGCTGTGGGAACTGGCGGAGGAAGTAAGTGAAGTGGCTGGTAAAGCGCGGGATAGAAAGCTGCGCCCGGATGAAATGCGTGGTGGATGTTTTACCATTTCCAGCCTGGGGGGTATTGGTGGCCGGGGTTTCACCCCTATCGTTAACGCACCTGAAGTGGGTATTCTGGGTGTGTCAAAAGCAGATATTCGCCCGGTGTGGAGCGGCAAGAAATTCAAGCCGCGCAAAATGCTGCCACTGGCTCTGTCCTATGACCACCGAGTAATCAACGGCGGTGATGCGGGGCGTTTTCTCACCCAGTACGTGGCATTGTTGTCAGATATTCGGCGACTGGTTCTTTAGTGAAGCCCTGAGTAATGTCAGTTGAATTGGAGTGGCACAGACAATTCCTGCTGTCACAGCAGCTGGATGAGAGCTACCTGTCTTCCGCATTAAAATGGTTCAACCCTCTCGCAGGCAAACTAGCCGCCTATCGAAAGCGGGCTTCTGCGCCCGTTTTAGTTGCCATCAATGGCTGCCAGGGGTCCGGGAAATCTACCCTAAGTGACTATCTGGTGGCCTCGCTGCAATTCGATCATCAGCTGTCTGCAGTGGCACTCTCCCTGGACGATTTTTATTACACTCGGGATGAACGTGCTCGCCTGTCGCGGGCCGTGCACCCGCTGCTTGCAACACGGGGGGTGCCGGGTACGCACGATATGGTTCTGCTCGATAAAACGCTGGATGCACTTTTGAGCGCTGGTACTGATACCAATTCAGCCGTCAAAATCCCACGGTTTAATAAGGCGATAGATGATCGCTTGCCAGAATCCAGTTGGGCGCTTAAAAAAGGCGAGGTGGATATTGTCATTCTCGAGGGCTGGTGTCTGGGAGTGAAGCCAGAAAGTAAGCAGCAATTAGAGTTACCTATCAACGTGCTTGAAGAGCGCGAAGACCCGCAGGGCATCTGGCGTTGTTATGTAAACAATGTAATTGAGCAGCAGTTTTTACCCCTTTACCGGCGAGTTGACCAATGGCTGATGTTACAGGCTCCCTCTTTTGACTGTGTCTTTCGCTGGCGTCTTGAGCAGGAACAGAAACTGGCGAATAG